>JBJTRD010000456.1:0-2118 GCA_046075945.1 Flavobacteriales bacterium | reverse complement strand
CAGCAAATCGCGGCGACCGCAGATGTGGCTCGGATCGCAAATGAGAGTGAGGTTCGGAAATTCTGTACGCAAGGCAATGGGAATTTCCCACATGGGTTTGTTGCGGTAGATGCTGTCGCCCACGTGCGAGAAGCCGCGGTGTATAGCAGCCAGTCGTGTAATGCCTGCGCGTTGAATGCGCTCCAATGCACCTATCCACAATTGTAAATCGGGATTTACCGGATTCTTCACGAACACAGGAATATCAACTCCACGAAGCGCGTCGGCTATGGCTTGCACCGAAAATGGATTTACGGTCGTGCGCGCACCAATCCACAGGGCATCCAAGCCATGCTTCAGACATAGTTCCACATGCTCGGCATTGGCTACTTCGGTCATTACGGGAAGTCCGGTTTCCCGGCGGGCGCTCACCATCCATGCAAGGCCTTTTTCACCCACACCTTCAAATGCATCGGGACGTGTGCGCGGTTTCCAGATGCCGCCGCGTAGCAAGTGCACACGACCGGTGCTGGCAAGTTGAACTGCTGTTTCGATGTATTGAGTTTCCGACTCAACACTGCATGGACCGCTTATGAGAAGAGGGCCGGCTGTTTGTTTAGGCCAGTCGGTCAAGGGTAGAATGGTGTGCAGTGAAGAAGCCATATTGTGCTTAAACCCTTGGTGTGCTCAAGAAGTTCTCGGGGCGAAAGGTATTCGCAAAGATTCATTTCTACTCGGCGTTCTCTGCCTCCTAGGAGGTTAAATTTTGCAGTGCAAAGGGTGACCTCCAAAAAAAAAGACTTCCGAGAAAGTCTTTCTTTTTCTGTTGTCGTACCGAAGGAGGGACTCGAACCCTCACGTCTTGCGACACACGCACCTGAAACGTGCGCGTCTACCAATTCCGCCACTTCGGTATCGTGGCTTCTTCAGCTTCGCGCCTCTGAAGTTGTTTTTAAGAGTAACTTCTACTCTGTGGTATGAATCAACCCCCGCCATAAAAGCGGGGGTTGTATTGGTGCCCTGGACTGGACTCGAACCAGCACATCTTGCGAAATACGCCCCTCAAACGTACGTGTCTACCAATTTCACCACCAGGGCGAATATTCAGTATGTATGAAGAATAAAAGAGGACAGTGTTGCTGTCCTCAATCTTCTTCTCCTTTAGTGATCCCGCTGGGACTCGAACCCAGGACCCATACATTAAAAGTGTATTGCTCTACCAGCTGAGCTACGAGATCTTGCCTCTGAAAAGCGGGCGCAAATATACTCGTGCTTTTCGGATACGCAACCTTTGTTGAGAATTTCTGAGTGAAAATGGAAAACCCTCGATTTCATGCATGTTTACAACATTGGGTGGCGGTCAAATGGCCGGGTTGAATCGATATACATTCGATAAGTAGCGAGTTTTCGATATTGCGATGCACCCAAATTCTCCGCAATGTGTATCATCTTCGGATTGAAATCTCCAATCCAGGTGAGAATGGTTTGATGGTATCTATTCAGTGTTACGATGTGTTCTTCGCAATACTTGATCATGACGCCTTCCACACCTTTTCCGTGGTATTCACGGTCCACACCAAATACAATTCCCACCATTGTATGGCGCTTTCCGAACATCTTGTAGTACAGGAAGCGCAGCATTCCGAGTGCGTTCAGATTGCCCTCGACGTATTGCATGAATTCGTTTACTTCGGGGAGATTGATGTAAAATCCGATGGGCTTTTCGTGGTGATATGCAAACACCATGATGTCGCGATCCATGATGGGACGCATTGCATGAATGGCCTTGCGGGCTTGTTCAATTTTCATGGGTTTAAAACCTCCATGCACTGCCCAGGCGGCGTTGTAAATTGTCACAAAATCGTGCGCAATTTGCTCGAGCGAGCGCCCGCGTGCGTTGGTGACACGATAAGCGGAATCTTGCATGAGAAGTTGGGATTTTCGAACAAATACTTCTTGCGCGGGCACATGCAAGTCGCGCTTGTAGCAGAGCTGTTCGTAGTAAATCTGAAAGCCTGCCAGCTCGAAGAATCTCCGGTAGTAGGGCGGATTGTAATTCATCCGAAAACTGCTCATGTCGGTGAAGTTCTCGATGAGCAATCCCCAATAAGCTTCCTTTTCACCAAAATTGATTGGACC
>JBJTRD010000455.1:0-4838 GCA_046075945.1 Flavobacteriales bacterium | reverse complement strand
ATTACACGCAGCACGTGTTCGATGGGGTCTTGTTCCTGATATTCTGCCACCTCTTCCTTGGTGCGGTATTTCTGAGGATCACTCATCGAGTGACCTTTGTAACGATAGGTCTTGATGTCGAGCAACGTTGGGCCTTCTCCTTTGCGACCGCGTTCGGCAGCGCGCTCAATGGCTTCGCAAACCGCTTCGGGGCGCATACCATCCACTGTTTCAGAAGGCATGAGGAAAGAAGCACCCAACTGCGAAAGATCGGTCACGTTCGAAGTACGTTCAACCGATGTTCCCATTGCGTACTGGTTGTTTTCGATGATGAAGATGACCGGCAATTTCCAGGTCATGGCCATGTTGAAGGTTTCGAACAACGCACCCTGACGCGCCGCGCCGTCACCGAAGAAGGTGAGAGTCACATTGTCGTTGCCATTGTATTTATCGGCGAATGCAATGCCTGCTCCCATCGGAATTTGTGCGCCCACAATACCGTGGCCACCAAACAGGTTGCGGTCTTTGTCGAACATGTGCATGGAGCCACCTTTACCCTTTGAAAGGCCTGTGGACTTTCCGTACAATTCGGCCATTACTTTTTTCGGATCGGAACCCATCACCAGCGGATGTGCGTGGTCGCGGTAGGCAGTTATTACTTTATCGCTTGGGCGAATAGCTTCCATCATGCCGGAAAGAATCGCTTCTTGTCCGATGTAGAGGTGACAGAATCCGCCAAACTTTTGCTGGATATACAAGTGGCCGCATTTTTCTTCGAAGCGACGCATCAACAGCATCTCGCGATACCACTTGATGTAGGTGTCTTTTCCAAAGCGTGAAGCGGTTGTTTTTTTCGCTGGGGTTTTGCCGGTGGCAATTTCAGTAGCCATAGTGTTTTTTCTAAGGGTCACAAATATAGAGCGCACCTTATTCTACAACAAGGAAAGTTTGTTTTGTACTATCTACATGAAGGTGTTAGTGCTAGAATGAGCGAATCGCGCGCACTCGGTAGTAGTAACCTTCCTTAAAGTTAGTACTGCTATTGCCGTTACTGAAATTTTTGTAGTAAGCCGATGTAGATGTGGCCTGCGATGAGCTCCAGTACAAGCCATTGTTGAAGCCTCCGATGGCTGCTTGATTTTGATACACCAAATCGAGTTCGTCTTTGGATGGAAGGTACCAGTCTGTGTAGCCGTTTATCTCTGCATCATAACAGATGCGCGCGGCAATACCGGCATCCGGGCACGAAACATAAATGGTTTCAGTGTTCACCAGGCCCGATCCTACGATGTTCAACGTGGTCATAGAGGTTCCTTCGCAACCCCATAAGGCGCCAATACTTTGATCACTGGTTGCAGCAATCAATCCGTGGCCTGTGCCGTCAACATAAAATACCACACCGCCCTGATAGATGCTACCCACTTCTACCGGCGGCTCCGGGCATGGTCCCCAGGTGGGAACACCGTTACAAAAAGTGAGCGTTGCGCCTTCCGTGCCAGGCGCAACAGCAACCCAAGCGCTACCATTCCAGTACATCATTTGACCGGCGGCAGTGCCATTGGGGAATGTTCCTGCGGGGCCTTGCGGTCCTTGTGGTCCCGCAGGTCCTTGAGCTCCGGTGGCACCTGTCGCACCCGTTGCTCCGGCAGGTCCTTGAGGGCCTGTGGCTCCTGTCGGCCCCTGCGGTCCCTGTGGCCCGGGTTCTCCCGAACCTCCATTGGCAGCGTAGAGAGCATACGGTACGCTCAGCAGTTGCGAGGTTGAAGTGATGGAATAGTTGGTGCCACCTGTCGGGTCGATTTCCGACTTGATGTAATACGAACCCGCTGCCCAGTCGATGGCTGCCATATCGCCTGCAATGACAACACCGCCGCCCACTTCCAACGAAGCCAATCCATTGGCGTTGGTGAGAGGAGTATGTGTTTCCTGATACACAATGATGCCCGTGGGGCTATTGAAGGCGAGGCTGATTTTCACGCCGACCATTTGGGCAGCTACCAGCTGATTCGATGCATCGCGCACCACAGCTTGATATGAGAATTTTTGCGGGGCCTGAGCCAAGCTCACAAGAGCGATGAGCAGAAGACTTAAGGTGGTAAAGAATTTCATTTGAGTGAATGAAAGGTAAACATTTTAAGAGTCGAACTGGCGCAAGAACCGAACATCGTTTTCGAAAAACATACGCAAGTCGTCTATTTGATAGCGAAGCATCGTGATGCGTTCGATGCCCATGCCGAATGCAAAGCCACTGTATTTCTCCGGGTCGATGCCGCTGGCGCGAAGCACTTCAGGATCGACCATACCGCAGCCCATGATTTCGAGCCAGCCCGTTCCTTTCGTAATACGGTAGTCTGCTTCGCTGTTCAATCCCCAATACACATCCATTTCAGCGCTTGGCTCGGTGAATGGGAAGTAGGAGGGACGCAACCGAATTTTTGCTTTGCCGAAAAACTCCTGCGTAAAGTATTGCAGCACTTGCTTCATGTCGGCAAACGATACACCTTCATCTATGTACAATCCTTCGATTTGATGAAACTGACAATGGGCGCGCGAGCTCACGGCTTCGTTGCGATACACGCGTCCCGGCATCACAATGCGAATGGGCGGTTGCTGGTTTTCCATGGCGCGCACTTGCACGCTGCTTGTGTGTGTGCGCAACACCATTTCCTTCTCGCCTTCTTGCGTTGGCTTGTGAATGAAGAACGTGTCTTGCATGTCGCGCGCGGGGTGTTCGGGTGGAAAGTTGAGCCCCGAGAACACGTGCCAGTCGTCTTCTATTTCGGGACCGTCGGCCACAGTGAAGCCAATGCGCGCGAAGATGTCGAGTATCTCGCGGCGCACAATGGAAAGCGGATGCCGCGTGCCCAACGGAACCGCACCTGTGGGCCTGCTCCAGTCGATGCCCTCGCTTGCGCTGCCGGCGCTGGCAGTGGCCTGTTGCAATGCATCGAGTCGCTCCTGCACGGCCGTTTTGAGTTTGTTCAATTCCTGGCCCAGCACTTTCTTTTGCTCGGGTGCGACCTGTTTGAATCCTTCAAACAAATCGTTGAGAATGCCTTTGCGTCCGAGGTATTGGATGCGAAAATTTTCAACCTCTTCGGCGGTATTGGCCTGAAAGGCAGCAATGGTGGCCAGGTGCTGTTGAATGGTTTCCAGCATCGGATTATTTCGCCTTGAGGATTTCCATTTTCATGGTGATGTCTGTTTCGGGGCGATCGCCGGGCTTCGTTTTTTGCGAAGCGATTTTGTCGATGACAGGCAATCCGTCGATGACCTCACCAAACACCGTGTATTCCATGTCGAGCATCGGTGTTCCGCCTATGGTTTTGTATGCGTTACGTTGTTCTTCGGTGTATTTAAAGCCCGGATTTTTTTTCGCAATGTTCGTTTCCATCTGGTTCAGCTCCATGTCGGTGTAGACACGGCCCTGCACGATGTAGAACTGGCTGCCGCTCGATTCTTTGCGCGGGTTTATTTCGTCGCTCAGACGAGCTGCGCAAAGCGCACCTTTTTTGTGCAAGAAGGCAGGATTGAATTCGGCGAGAATGGTATAGCCCGGTCCGCCGGCGCCCAAATTAACGCCTTGAGCAGCGCCGCGGCTTTGCGGGTCGCCCCCTTGTATCATGAACGTGTTGATGCAACGGTGAAACAGCAGATTGTCGTAGAATTTTTCTCCCACCAGTTTCAGGAAGTTGTCGCGGTGACGCGGCGTTTCATTGTAGAGCATCACGGTCATATCGCCGTGGGACGTTGAGATTTTCACCACCGGACCTTTGGCTGATGCCACATTCACAGCAGGAACAGAAGGCGCGGGTGCCGGCTCTGGAGTGGCCGGTGTTGCCGGTTGTGTTTGTTGTGCGGTAGGCGCAGGGGTGGATGTTTTTTCGGTTGCAGAGCTGTTGCTTTTGCAGCCGGAGGCGTTGCAAAAAATGAAGAATGCAGCGCAACCCAGAAGGGCGATGGATAGTCTTTTCATGGTAGTAAAAAATTGAGGGACGAAAATAATGAGAAAGGGCGAAGTGTGAAGTGCGAAGTACGAGGTGCGATGTGCGAAGTGCGAGGGATTCTGCAGCACATACCTCACACTTCGCCCTTGGCACCTCGCACTTCCATAAAAACTCTTGTCGGTTTATTAGCTTTGATTAAATTTGCGAACTATGATGAACAAAAGCACGAAATGCATTGTTGGCGGAATCTTCGCGGTGATGGTGTTTGTAGCCATTTCCGGTTGCAACAAGGACCAGCAGACCATAGCGACCATCACAGTGGTGAACGACGATGGCGAGCCCGTTCCGGGTGCTTCGGTGCGGTTGTATGCGGTATCTTCGGAGACGCCACCGCCGCCCAATGAAATTCGTTTCGACACTACGCAGGTAACGAATGGAACCGGCAAGGCCAGTTTCGATTTTACCGATTACTATCAGAAGGGCCAGGCCGGCTTTGCGGTGTTGGACATTGAAGCAAAGAAAGGCTCGCTGGAAGGCGAGGGCATCATCAAGATAGAAGAGTTGAAGATCAATGAAGAGACGGTGGTGATTGAATAATGACCACACCCCATAAAGAAGTGAAGCCCCTGAGAATGATCGGGGGCTTTTTTTTGGCGCGAGTTGGGTAACCATGTTATTTTCGCGCCCTCGAAGAAGGCGTCGGCCTTCGGTTTTTTTTATGTATCGGGATGTAGCTCAGTTGGTAGAGTACACGTCTGGGGGGCGTGTGGTCGCACGTTCGAGTCGTGTCATCCCGACTATTTACAACAAAAACCCTTGATTTATCAAGGGTTTTTTATTTGTGTGAACCGTTATTGAACCGTTATCGAGTTAGAGTTTCAATGATGTAATATGGTGTAAAGTCACTTTTTG
>JBJTRD010000454.1:0-2894 GCA_046075945.1 Flavobacteriales bacterium | reverse complement strand
TGCTTAGATTAACTCTTCGTAGCGGGTCTCCAGCCGCGAAGAAACTCCTCAACCTCCATCCGTTTCTTTCCCTCTGGCTGTATTGTCGAGGCGCTGAATACCCCATCTGCACAGCGAAAATTCAAATAGGATTTTCCATCGGTCTCCACAGGTTCATTCTGAAGTCTACCGTGAATAGGGTTTCCACCGAAAATCTTGAACATTCTGCCTTCCAGCTCAGTCCAAGCAGCCGGGTAAGGCGATAATCCGCGGATGTGATTGTGTACAGTTGCCACAGATTGACTCCAATCAATTCGGCAATCTTCCTTAAAAATTTTGGGCGCAGAAGGCATCGCTTCATTGGCAGGCACTAATTGGTTCTGCTCAACAGCTTCGGCCTTGCCATCGGCAATACAATCGATTGCATTTACCAATGCGGTCGCTCCCACATGCATCATCACATCGTGCAACTCTCCGGCAGTAGTATCGGGTCCAATCGGCATCGACTCACGCGCAATCACCTTACCTGTGTCGATTTCATGCTGAAGAAAAAAGATGGTCACACCGGTTTCTGTTTCACCGTTCATGATAGCCCTATTAATGGGAGCAGCTCCTCTGTATTTAGGCAACAACGAACCGTGCAAATTAATGGAACCCAACGGCGGCATGTTCCAAACCACTTCGGGCAACATGCGAAAAGCAACCACCACGAATAAATCAGCTTGAAACGCTTTCAACTCTTCCAGAAAAACAGGATCTTTCAATTTCAAAGGCTGTAGCACCGGGATGTTATGCTGAAGGGCCAGCGACTTCACGGGGCTCGATTGCAACTGTAATCCGCGGCCTGCAGGTTTATCAGCAACGGTTACCACGCCCACCACTTCATGACGGCTTCGACAAATCGCATCGAGCGACGTTGCCGCAAATTCGGGAGTACCCATGAAGACAATGCGCAAGGATTTCATGCCAACTGCTTTAAGTCAATTCAAAATAGCGAGAATACGTTTCCGCAGGTGTTTGCATCTGCAGATAATAGCGATCAGCTTTCAACGTATCCACGCGCACCTCAATTGAATGCGTTCCTATTTCACGAGATTGTTCATCGACAGCAAGCACTTGCTCTCCCGCAGAAGTATGCACACTTAACTTGATGGTCATGGGCTGATCCAACGTGACTTGCATTTTCAATACACCATTCTCGAGCGCCAATTCTTCACCCACACGCGCGTACTGCTTCGAGCGCTGCTTCTTGCCAAGCACCTGCAACAATCGCTGGTACAGCACATAGACAAGCAAGACCACCGTAAAAACCAGCAACACGTCTTTTAATGTATCCATCAATTCTCGATTATAATGATATGATTCCTTCTATTGCTGCAGCCATTCGATACCGATCAAAAATGTCGTCGGCATTGAGCATCATTTCCCGAATCGTAATACTTGTATAATTGCCCTGTGCCGAGAGGCGCTCACGAATTTCAGCACTTTCACCGAAAATAAGTTTGAGCCTCGTAATGCGTTCTTCATCGCTCGGCAATATGAACTTGAACATGAAGATACTTGGCCATACATGAATCTCGTTGAGGCGGGCCCGCAGGCGGTCTATTTGCTCGTCATCCATTACGATTGGTATTGGTACAAAATTAATCGCATCAGAAACTTAAATTCAGACGAAGGTTAATTCGGCGTCCCGTGAGATAGGTTGGTATTCCATATTGACGGCCATTCACATCTTCTATCCACTGATGATTGATAATGTTGTTTGTTCCGAGCAAATTAAAGATTTCAATCGCCACGTAGCCCTTTTTGAACGTGCTGCTAAACCAATTCTTGTTGCGGTTTTTCTCCAGAATCAAATCACGACTAAAACCAATGTCGGCGCGTATATAACTGCGGGTGCGGCTCACATCGAGATAGCGCTCGTTGCTGGGCGGACCAAAAGGAACTCCCGTTGAAAAATACAAACTCATCAACACCTTATACCAGGGCTTTTTCTTCATTTCATCCTGAAACAACAAACTACAACTTACTCGCTGATCGTTGGGACGGGGAATGAACCCGGGCGTAACGCGTATCGAATCTTCCACAGTCGTATTTAGCGTGTAACCGGGATAAATTGTATCGCCATCCGTGTTCCTGTAGATATAGTAAAAATCATCCGTAAGATCTTCTTCTGTTTTCAAATAGGACACCCGCGCCCACGATTGCACGTTCTTGATGAACTCACCATTAAGCATCACATCCATACCATATGCATAGCCGTTGGAATTGTTGGTTGCGAAATAACGCAGACGTACGTTTTCAACTTCATACGGAACAAGATCGCGCAGCTGTTTATAGTAGAGTTCTGAATTGAGTTTGAAGGGTCTGCCCCAGGCTTGAAAGACATAGTTGGCGCCTACGATGTAGTGAATACTTTTCTGAGCGCGTATCTCCGGATTGACAGCCCCGGAAAGGCCACGCATCTCGCGATAGAAAGCTGGTTGCCAGTAATAGCCCCATGATGCAGTAAGTACCATATCTTTTCTTACCGAGTCGACCTTGCCCTCCTTGTTAATGCGCTGCTGCGTCCATACAGGGGTATATGACATTAGCACACGCGGACCACCCACCCACTGTTCATTGAACGACCAGAAATTGGCGCGCGCACCCGCATTCAATGTCCAGATAGCACCTGTAGCATTCACCCAGCGTTTCTCATTTTGAACGTAGGCAGAGTATCGTTGCGATTGAACATCGTTGTTGGCCCGAATACGATTGCGCAGCGGTATCAATTGATTGGGTTGCAACTCCGGGTTGGTATAGCCCAGTGAATCGGGCGGACGCGGCGATGCGTAGCCGGCCGAATCGACCAGCGACCATTCGCGCATTTCATCCATAATGATATCATGTTGCACATCGGCTCCCCATGAAAA
>JBJTRD010000453.1:0-10178 GCA_046075945.1 Flavobacteriales bacterium | reverse complement strand
AAATTACAATCGAGGATGTTAAACACCCGAACGATTACCAAACTTCTACCTTTTCTACCTCGGCCCGACCCATCAATTCATTAATAGCATCGAGCAATTTAGTTTTCTGATAAGACAACTCCTGCTTAAGCGGACCACTATCCATTTTCAGCACGAGTGTTTTGCCATTCAGCCTGCTTTCGCGTGTCTTCTTCCAAATAATCTCACCTACCACCTCTCTGTAACAGCGCAGCACCTCCATTTCACGGTAGCGGTCCTCCCAACCATTTCTGCGCAGAATATCGGTAATGAGCTCCTTGAGAGGGCTATCGGTGTATTTGCGGTTCAACATGGTTTCAAATATCGTTTGCAATTATCACTTTTAAAAAGCCATTTTTCCATTTTCAATCTGAACCACTCGGACGGTCAAACCGGCATCTCTCAACAGGTGGGCTGCACGTTCTATGTGTGTGTCGCTTATGAACAATTGTCCAAGTTCATTTTGTGCCAGCCAGCGCATAATATTGGCAACGCGTCTCTCATCAATTTTATCAAAAAAATCGTCCAACAACAAAATCGGATTCATGCCGATTGATTCCCGAATGAATAAGTACAATGCGAATTTGAGAGCAAACAAAAAAGTTTTCTGCTGTCCTTGTGACGCAAATTTTTTCAAGGGCTGTCCACCCAAAAGGAAATCGATATCATCGCGATGTGCGCCTGCACTTGTGCGCTCAAGCAAACGATCACGCTTTAAGTTGGACGATAGTAATTGCTCCATTGTTTGCTCATTCAGTTCGGAGTCATAATGCAAGGAAACATCCTCGTCGGCATTTGCGATCTCGCCATAAACTCTTCGAAAAACGGGAAGAAACTTTTGTAAAAACGCCGAGCGTGCCTCGTGTATCAGTCGCGCCCTTTCGACAAGCTGTGCATCCCATATCTCGATGAACTCATCAGGAAAATGGGCTTGCCTGGCATAGGTCTTTAACACCGTATTGCGTTGGAGGAGTGCGTGATTATAAGCTATCAAGTCATCGAGGTAACCTCGCGAAAGCTGGGCAATCGCTACATCCAAGAATTTCCTTCTCACTTCACTTCCTTCCCAGATGAGCTCAATGTCGTATGGAGTAATCATGACGCAAGGCAGAAGACCTATATGTTCGGAAAGGCGATCGTACTCCTTAAAATTCCGTTTGAAAATTTTTCGCTGACCGCGCCTTACTGAACATATAATCTGCTCAGATTGCCCCTGTCTATCGAACTCGCCTGTCACTACAAATTGATCGTTGCCCAATCGAATATTCTGCGCATCTGCGGAGGTAAAATAGCTCTTGCAATTGCAGAGATAATAAATAGCATCGAGCAAATTCGTTTTTCCCGAACCGTTCAATCCAACAAAACATGTAGCAGTCGTGTTGAACTCCAGCTGAAGTTCCTCATAATTTTTAAAGTTATAAAGCGAGAGTTTCTGTAGCTGAATGTTACTCATAATTCATCAATACCAATGCACACTGAAATCGGTCAGTCCCCTTCCAAAATTGACAAATTCACGGTTACTCTCTTCCAGGTACAAATACTCATCTTCCAGTTCCAAACGTGCATCCTCATCATCATCAATTACAATACTTCGTTCTGACTCGATGAACAACGGCCATGCATTGGATGGTTCACCGGCATCGAAGGCAAGCACATGGCCCAGCCACTGGCCGGAAGAGGACTTGAAAACTTTATAAAAATGCACATCGAGTTTTTTTCCACGAATTACTGCCTCATGCCGATCAACCAATTGAACGGAGTCAATGGGTTGGTCATATTGCATATATCGGTTTTTCAAATACACCTCGGCCAATTTTGTTCGTGAATTGAAGGGCTCCGGCATTGTGCTCGAAGCCTTGTATTTCCAAAGTAAACAATAGAGGTCGATAATCTGATTGTTCATTCTCGACAATCGCGCTACAATGGAATCGGCCGGTTGTCTGTGGTGCTCCCAATCGAACTGAGCCAAATCCATCAATAATTCAGCATTGCTCGATGAACGAGCCCTTTCGAAAAACATCGCTACATCCCTCTCCTTTCGCAGCGGGTCTAGAAGTTTACAATAATCTAGAAACGATTCGGTATTGGATGTTAAACCTAACTCCTTCGAGCGTCTGATGCGTTTCCATTCATTGCGGGCTTCCACCAAAATTTGTGGTATCAAATAACGATAGGTACCAACGGGCAACCAGCCGCTATCGGCTGCCATGGCCATGAGGTGGTAAATACTCGATTCATATTCATCGATAGCCAATAGTTGCATCAGCCGAGGCAGCAAAGGTGCGGCTAGTCGCACCGAATCAAATAACAGTTCACAACCGCTACCTCCCATTTCGTCAAAAACTATTGGAGGTTCCTCAACGACCAAACGGGCATAGGTTTTCCATGCTGTTGAGGTTTTCATGCGCAGCAAAGACAAAAGCAATTCATATTGATATTCAGCGCTGTCGGGATATGCATTGAACTCACGAGCCAGAAAATCAATATTTTCCAATGTTGTATCTACAGCCAAACCGCTAAGGAGTTTCGAACGAACTAACGCGGCATTTTCGTTATCGAAGGTCGAGATTGCTCCCCAGATTTTCCGAATGGTTGGGGCCGACTCTACAGAAAAATCCATCTCACCGGTAATTTGCAGTGCTCGATCTCGAATGAGCGTATCGCCCGATAGCAGTGCATCGAAGTATGCCTGGTCGCGCAATTCAAAGTGCGGATAAGGAAACAAAGTATCTGTTGCCTTAAAAGTTTCAAATGCCGTTCGCACGAAATCGGAAACACCCTGAGCAGAATCGTAACATGCCGTAAGTTGATAGAATGATTTATTGTGCAGTATCATTCTATGGATGAATCTTCGGCTCGTGGCAGTGTCACCAATCGTGAAATCGACTACAGCACCCGTTTCATTCCAGGAAACATATTCAGAAACAAGTTGCATGTCTAATCCCAGAACAGACTCCCGCTTCTCCCTGAGGAAGTTCTGGCGGTCTTCCCCATCAGAAAATTCATGATAACGTTGAAAGTCAATGCGCACCGATTCAGCCGCACCGGGAGGGTTCAACACCATCGATGCACTGGTTCCGAAAGGTGAATTGGGCTCTATTTCCAGTTCTGCCAACTCCGCCATTGAATTCCAACCGGATTCGAAATGCATAGGTTCGTAAGGAAGATCAACTGAAAATGGAATTTCATTATCCTTATAATTCGTCAGTGTATCGCAGTATGTGTGATTCAATTCAAATGAATCGAACCAGTTCTTTCTGCTTCGGTCATCGCTATCGTTGGTGGAAAGGGCTATGTAGCTGAGTCCATTGATTATAAACAATGCATGAACATCGTGTTGCATCGTGCGGAGAGACTCCGAACCGGCCTTTAAAATTGCAATCGCCGCAGGCAATCCGTGGTGTGTTGAAATTTGAAATGATACTACCTCTAATTCCTGATCGTTGCAGAAAGCTCGCATAAATCGTTTCAACTCATACGTGTCCTCGTCAAGGAAATCGGGAGTTTCTATAACATGCCGCTGTGCAGCATAGAATGCCCCGCGGCCATCGGTCGAGACTACCTCGAAATCCGCATTATTGTTCACAATTCCGGGAGAATCGTACGATATTCCTTTTGAGGGAAAATCAATTGAAATGGAGCCATCGGGCGATTTCCACTTAACCTTTTCTTCACCGAACTCATGAATTATAAGCCTGTCGAAAAAGGCACTTCCATATCCCTGTTTCACCTTATCACCTGCTGCAGCCAGTTGCAATACGACAATTTCGTTGGGTAAAGCGATAATCTGTCTTCTTCCAAAATCACCCCGACGTGTTTTATTGATTACCTCCAAACACGGGTATCGTCCAACTTTGATTTGACGCTTCGAAATAATGTCGCCGGCTATCGATTCGTAGAGTGTGCTGTCTACATGCGTCAAAAGATCGAATGAAGACTGACCTGTGTAAGCATCATATGTTTTTAAACGTGTAAACGAGTAACTCGCACTATTGGCCATATCGAGCGAGAGCCACATAGTAGATTCTTTGCCGGAACCCGCAAGGTATACCGGAGCAGAGGCGCTAAAAGAAAACCTTCCATCGGGTGTTGTGAAAGTCTTGAAATCTCGACTACAAATACGACTATCTATTTCCTTTCGTCTTTTTGCATTTCTACTTCCCTTGTTTATTGGTACTACCTCATATCCGCTTGCGCGCAGCATCTCAATGACACCTTCTCTTCCGGGCAGGTGAGCGCATCCCATAGCTGCAAATACAGATAGTCCGGAGACCATCATGCTATCCAGGTTGTGCACAAACAACTTGTTTCGCTCTATCAGGACATACTTTCTAAATGCCTGAGATGTCGTATAGCTATTGAGTGAATCAATCAAATCGAGGTCTTGCTGACGATAAGCAGGCTCCAATTGTCCGCTAAGATTTTCAAAATCATCTACATCGCCCTCATCCCATTGGCGGTTATTCTCCTCTACACTCTCCTCAATGCTCGCCCTTTCAAGAAAATAAGCGCTTTGCTCATAGGTTTCGAGACCGGATGTGTGCAAGCCCAATTTCTTGGCAGCCTGATAGATGTGCATATCGAGCCAGGTGTCTTCCTCGTAATCGATGGCACTGTTATCATCCGAGTACCTGAACATAAGGTAATTTAAAATGTCGGGCTCGTACAATAGGGCCTCCCGAATTCGGTCGACAGCAGATATACCACCGCCCAAACTCCAATATCCTGCAAGAGGCGGTAACGGAGAGTCGCTTGCATACTCATCGTAGCCTTCATCGAAATACGTTTGCCCGTGCATCCACTCCAGCACCTCCGGGTCATGAAACAATGCTTCTAACCATGCTTCCGGTTCCAGCTCGAGCGCAACCACGTCGACCGATTGCATCGCATCATAAAATGGATCACCCAGTTGAAAGGCCACCTTCCCGCTCACATGCATGGTTCCATACAAAAAAGAGGGTTTCTTGAGATTCTTACCAGACACCTTCCACAACAGACTCTTGTACTGAGACAGAGCAGAATTTCCCATCCCGAGCAATATCAGCAACGAACTGACCTTGAGTAAGCTTTTAAATGAAAGATGGGGATTCACAAACGACAGATATTCGGTCAAAAATAGCGTGTATTAGAGGCTATGTAACGAGAATTGTGTTATGATAGCAGAATTCGTTTATTTTTGCCGCCGCATAACTCAGAAGAACATGGCAAAACAAGACTCCCAAAAAGACGAAACCATTGTTGACGTTCAACAGGTAGCATCGAAGACAGAACAATTTTTCGAGCAAAATCGCAAAACAATCTCGCTTGTAATGGGTGGAATTGTATTGGTGGTTGGTGGTTTTTTCGCATATCAGTTTCTGTATGAAAAACCATTGGAAGAGAAGGCATCCAACGCTGCTATCAAAGCCGATTTACTTGTAGAGATGGACTCGATACGTTTGGCCGTGCAGGGCGGTGAAAACTTCGAAGGTTATGAAGCTATCGCAAGTAATTACAGTGGCACCAAGGTGGCTGACAGAGCTCATTTCTGGTGCGGAGTGTACTACCGCGACATAGCCAAGGATTACAACGCTGCATTGGAGCATTTCAAGCAAGCCAGTTTCGATGATGAAGCTATGAGTGTTGAAGTGACAGGATGCGTTGGAGATATGTATGTAATGAATGGTGACCTTGAACAAGGGGGCAGCTGGTTAGAAAAAGCTGCCAAGCAAGCCAACGCAAGTGCCAGTCGTGACTTCACAGGACCGCTCTACAATCTGAAGGCAGCAAAAGTGTTTATGGAGGCAGGCAACAACTCGAAGGCTCAAAGTCTTCTTCAACACGTTGTAGACAACTACGAAAAGCGTTCTCCGGAATATGGCGAGGCCGAAAAACTTCTCTCCTATCTCAAGGCGATGGAGTAAGGCTCTATGGCTACCGAAAATTTATCAGCATACAACAAAGAACATCTTCCCGATGCACATACCATGCGCATCGGGATTGTTGTTTCTGAATGGAACGATCACATTACTTCAGGGCTCCTTAAAGGATGTGTTGATGCACTCAATGATTGCGGAGTTCCTACTTCGAACGTAATGATTGCTCACGTACCCGGCAGTTTCGAATTACCACTCGGAGCACAGCTTCTGTTCGAAAACAACTCGCTCGAAGCCGTCGTCTGCTTGGGTTGTGTTATCCGTGGAGAAACAGCACACTTCGATTTTGTCTGTCAGGCATGCGCAACCGGCATTCAATCTCTTTCGCTGAAACTGGGTAAGCCCGTAATCTTTGGGGTATTAACCGACGATAATGAAGACCAGTCTATTGCTCGCAGCGGTGGAAACAAAGGAAACAAAGGAACCGAAGCCGCCATAACAGCCATCAAAATGATTGGGCTCCAGCGAGAATTAGAGAATAATAACTGGTAGAAGAATTACACCACCATTTCCTGAAACGACAACTCTTCCTTACCTTTTTTGGTAAGTCGGTATCCAGAATTGTTTTTATTCATGATATAACCCTCCAAGTAAAGGTTTGCAACCCGCTCTCCCAATTGAGCGCTGCGCGTTGACTGTGCATCATCGTGTTCAATGCGACTCCAGAAAGCAGTTTCCAACTGGCTCAATTTGATGAGCTCATTCTTATTGTTTTTTTTATACGTTTGAATGATATCGAGAATGACGTAATCGTATTTATCCAGGAACATGTGCAATGTGGTTGGCAGGTTAACTTAGTTGTGCGTGTTATCGCGGGGCTAATATAGAATACACAAGCAGGCAGTTTTGTGGGTAAGTCGAAACCTTTTGCTCACAACTTTTCAACCTAACATGCGGATCATTCCTTCCGCCGAAACCTTCCCAATTTTATGTACCTTTCGCTGTAATATTTCCAACATGAAAAAATTTCTATTCGCTGCGGCATGCGCTTCATCCGCTTTCATGCATGCACAAATCACAATCAACAGCAACCATCTGCCGAACGCAGGAGATATGCTATTCATGCGCGCGGCAACCCTTCAAACAGATGTTGACCTGGAGGCTACAGGTCCCAATTTCAACTGGAGTTTTGGTTACGATGTATTGCAGCCCGGGGCGCTCGACGCAGGAACAGAATGTGTAGACTTGGGATCTCTTTCATTAATAGATCAGTTATTCTTCAATAACCCCTTCAACCCCGACTACAACTCTGATTTCGGTATCGGTGCAGCACTGCTCGAAAATCCGATAATCAGCATTGAAGATGCATATCAGATATACAAGAATAGCGACGGCGTATACGCTATGACAGGAATAGTTGCCACTGTGAGCGGTGTGCCCCTAAATGCACAATACGACGACCGCGATATTATTTACGACCTGCCACTCACCTATCCTGCATCAGGCAATTCGCACTCAGTTCTTGCCCTCGATGTTCCTACCGTAGCTTATTATGGCACGGATCAATACCGCAACTACGTTTGTGACGGATGGGGCACCCTGAATATTTACGACCAGTCATTTGATGTGCTCCGTGTGAAATCAACCCTCACAGGTTTCGACTCAATTTCAGTCAATTTCAATGGCGCTCCATTCGGTTTTCAGATCCCCAAAGACATTACCACCTACCAATGGATTAGTACTGCGTTTAAAGTACCTGTGCTGGAAATAACCTCCACCGTGGGCGGTTTCGGTGGTGGAGCTCAACTCAACGTGCGCACAGCTGATTTGAACATTACCTCTGTTTCAAATGACGATGTAACGCTTTCCGTTTTTCCCAACCCTGCAACAGAATCTATTCGAATAAGCGATGCACTTTCGAACGAAGTTTTTTTAATTACGAGTGCTGAGGGTCGCACCATTCGAAGCGTTTCACCAACCAACGGAATCATCGACGTGCGAGATTTATCCGCAGGCATCTACATCCTACAATCGCACCATGCAGGTTTCAACCGCCAAACACGCTTTGTGAAGCAATAACTTTAGTTTCCGCAAGGGAAATCCGATGATCCGCTCGGGTCACAAAAGTTGAGTGCTGCAGTATACTCGCTCTGAACGAGCGCGCTCAGATTGCCCGAGTTCGGCTGGTTATTATTATCGAAAGCAACCAAAGGCAAATTGACCAGATTTCTGGTGCCGCGTGAGGCGAAAAGGCCAATGCCATTGCTCACGTTGGTATAAATAGGTCGTTCTTGAGCGACACCTGTCGAGGGCGTGTTTACTTCGATATACGACTTGAAATCACTGTTACCCATCGTTAGCATAACATCAAAGCATTCGGTTCGCTGCTGCTCCACATCGTAGGTGCCAATAACCCTGCGTATTCGCTGATCTGCTACTAAATTATTTTGCAGAAATGAAAAGAATGCTCGACCATCGAACGTAATTTTAAGCAACTGACCACTTGTAATATCGTCGTTGGATATTGACCCGAGATAATAGTCAAGAAATTTCGGAGTGACGCTTATCGGCACACCGGACCAATCACTGTTCTCGTAGACTTCTTCAATAAAATGAAAACGTAGTTTCGCATCATACATACTGGCATTACTGGCAGCATTCCATCGGATGGCCACCTCTGACGTGTAGTTAAAACCGCCGGCAGTAGAGACAGAAGCCAAAATAAACGTCGCATTTTGTTGAGGTGTTATCCACGCAAAATTATTGTAGCTCACCACTTGTGTTTTGGCAGTCACCTCCCTTCCATCAGTGAACTGAAGCACGATACGATACTCTGAATTTTGATTTAAGCCGGGGGAAGATGGAACGAAGTAATACATGGTTTGAGCAGGACCATAAAAGATTCCATTCATTTGACGATTACTAATTGTTGAAGAAACCAACTCAAATTCCTCTACCACTTCACCATCCACGATGCGCTCTACAACTTTCTTCAGAAAATCTGAATCCTTGTATTCCGAACTATCCCGAATTGCGGCGTATGCTGTATTGTCGCCTTCGCCGAGAAATGTCTTATTGATTTTAATCCATTGCGTATCCTGAACAGTAATCTGATTGTCGCCATTAAAATCCGGATCCAGCAAGCCAAAAATGACAGTTGTGTTTTTATATGGCGCGTTCAGGTCGACTTCCGTTTCGCAGGCGGTGAGAACTGCAGACGCTACCAAGAGGGTTAATAGGTGCTTTTTCATGTTACTCAATGAATTACAATGGGGGGCAAATGTACCCTAATGTTGCAAGAACTCAACGCACGATTTGCCGTTGTTGCAGAGTAGTGTGTACAAAGAATAAACTATCAGCGGAGTTCCGTTAGAAAAGACAAGGTATCTACCCCATCGGCATAGTCCCACAAAGCCGGGCGTTGACTATGACCAAAAGGAACATCCTTCCTGCTCACAACACACTGTATCTCCTCGCTGCGCAATGCCAGCTCCTCTCTCACCTGCCCTTCATCGGCATAAAACTCGTAATACAAACTTCCGGTGGGTGATGCCAGTGACCTCTCTTCCTTTAACAATATAAAGCCGTTGTCGAGCAATTTCTCACTGTTGAGCAACCATACGGCCTTGTTGTAATCATAGTTGTTGGCGTATTTGTGATGATGAATAATATCATTGAATGAATACAGTGCGTTGAACAAGCGGTTGATGTCGAATCCCTCCGGTAAATACACTTTGGATACATTGCGACAGCCCAACCCAAAATAATCGAATACATCGTTACCAAGTGCTTTCAACTCGTCGTCCGTTTCATTCCCCGAAAGAATGGCAACGCTCGTTCTACTCTTGCGAATGATGTGTGGCAAATGACCAAAATACTGTTCAAAATATCGCGAAGTATTGTTGCTGCCGGTTGCAATAATGGCCTCCATGTCGTTCATGCGACCTTCAGCAAATACGAGTTGGTTCAATACTGACTCATCCAAGCGCATTAGAAGCTTTAGCAATGCGGGCATCAGCAATCGATCATCGGAAGACATTTTCACATAAGCGATGTGCCCACCTAAAATTACACTCAAGACGTCGTGCAAACCTACCAGAGGTAAATTTCCCGCGCAGATGATTCCTACCTTTTTTGGTATTCCTTCCTCTGCCCATGCATATTGGTCGAGCCACTGATTGATTTTTTTTGCTTGCAACTCTTCACCCCAAGCGAACAATGCTTTGCGAATGTTGTTTTGTGTAAACCATCCATTGTGATGAATGTGCGTTTCAATCAATTGATTCAGTTGGGAAAATTCCTCCT
>JBJTRD010000452.1:0-7127 GCA_046075945.1 Flavobacteriales bacterium | reverse complement strand
GGGCGAGACGTTTACAACACTTAGCGGCGATTTGACCCAAGGTGAAAAGCCAGGTAATGTACCTTTTGGAACCTTGACCACCATCGACGAGTCGAAGCTGCACTTTGGCTTGCTGGCAGTGGGCAGCGATGATGGTCGTGTACATATTTCGCCCGACAATGGCTACACCTGGAATGATGTGAGTGCCGGATTGCCGGCCAACTTGTGGGTTACGCGCGTGCAGTTCTCCTCACACGAACGCAACAGAATCTATGTCGCGATGAATGGCTATCGCAACGATCATTTTCTTCCCTACATTTTTGTTTCGGATGATATGGGAAAATCGTGGCGCTCAATAGCATCCAACTTGCCGCTCGAATGTGTGAATGTGTTGCGCGAAGACAGTAAACATCCTGACTTGTTGTATGCAGGAACCGATCATGGTTTGTATGTGAGCACCAACCAAGGCACGAGCTGGAATATGCTCAGCGATGATTTACCTGCATTGGCTATTCACGATTTGGTGGTGCAAGAGCGCGAAGAGGATTTGGTGATTGGCACACATGGACGCAGTATCTGGATTTCGGATCTCGAGCCGTTGCGTGAATTTATGCGAAGGCAAAACGAAGGTTCGATAGTTTTTGAGATACCGGCAGCGCAATGGCAAAGCGACTGGGGTGGTAATTGGAGCAAATGGCTCGACGCGAAGATTCCTTCGCTGCCAATAGCTGTTTACGCAGCCCATGCGGCTCGAGTACAAGTAGATGTTTACGGACCCGATTCACTCTGGCTTGCGTCGCTTGGGAAAGTATTTCTTCGTGATGGCTACAACCTCATTACGTACGACTTGTCGATAGCAGATGATAAGGTTAAGCCCTTGCAGGATGCCATCAATGAGCGGGCAGAGGCCGACAAGCGAGTTCGAATTCAAAAGGCGGACAACGGCAAGTATTACCTACCCAAAGGCGAATATCGAATTGAATTGACCGGTAATGTCGGAACCTATGTTCCGAATGGCAAGGAGGTCAGGGGCGACTTTGGAAAGAAGAACATAAGTTTCCGCGTTGAATAGGGGAGACAGTCTGTCCGAACTAATTTTGCAGCATGGTACATGAAGCATCACTTGGCGGCATCATCCGAATTCTTTTTTGGATATTGGTTGTTTCGTTCATTATTCGTTTGGTTGCCCGCTTGGCCATTCCCTATGTGGTGCGCGGTGCTCAGGAACGTATGCAAGAGCAGATGCGCAACCAGCAACGTGCGCGCGAAGATCGTCGCCGCGAAGGAGAGGTGCGCGTAGAGTCGAATAAGGGTGGAAAAGGCCGCAAGGAAGGCGGGGAATATGTCGATTATGTTGAAATAAAGGAGGATTGAGGTCCATTGCCCGTCCGTCGTTAACTTCACCCCCAAACCAAATTGCATTCTTTGTTATGAAGCAAAAACTTCTGCAACTTCTGCCGCATGCAGTGGCAATCATTGCTTTTCTTGTAATCGCCAAGTTGTTTTTTTCCGGAATAAATAATGAGTACGGATTGAAGCAACCCGATATCGAGAAGGTGATGGGTATGTCGAAAGAACTTTCCGACTACCGACTCATGAATGGTGAGGAGGCGTTGTGGAGCAACAACATGTTTGGCGGCATGCCGGGTTATCAAACCAACGTGCTGTATCCATCGAATTGGGTGCGCCCAATTGATCGCATATTAAAATGGGGCGCCGATCCGTCCATTGGTTCGCTTTATATGTGCATGTTTGGTTTTTATATTCTCATGCTGTGCATGCGCGTGAATCCCTGGCTCGGAATTGTGGGCGCAATTTCATTCGGACTTTCTACCATCAACATATTATACATCGGCGGCGGGCATACATCGAAGGTGAATGCTATAGGCTACATGGCTCCTGTGCTGGGCGGTTTGATACTCGCATTGCGCGGCCGCTGGTTGCTGGGAGGCGCTGTATTTGCGCTGTTTTTTAGTTTGCATCTAGCATCGAATCACTTGCAGATGACGTACTATCTGGCATTCTTGATTGCCGCAGTTGTGCTGGGTGAAACCATTCGTCTTGCCATTGCGCGCCAGTGGCTCGATATCGGCAAAGCGGCTGTGGCTTTGTTGGTAGGAGGTGTTGTAGCCTTGTTGCCGAATTATGCGGGGTTGGCAACTACTTACGAGTATAGCAAGCTCACTACGCGCGGAAAAACAGATCTCACCATCAAGCCGGAAGGCAAGGAGGACAATTCGCAGGCAGCCGACGGATTGAACACGAACTACATACTGGAGTACAACATGGCGCCGGGTGAACCATGGGCCATGGTGATACCCAATGCAAAGGGAGGAAGCTCTTCGGTGCCTCTTTCTGAAAATAAGAAGGCGATGCAGAAAGCACCCAAGCAAGTGCGTGAAAATTTGCAAGGCTTTCCTCAATACTGGGGCGAGCAGGGAAGTTCGGCCGGTGCATTTTATTTCGGTGCAGGCATGATGTTCCTTTTTGTACTCGCACTTTTTCTTGCGAAGGACAGCATTAAATGGCCGTTTTTGTTTATCTCGGTTCTTGCTATCTTTTTATGTATGAAGGAAATGCATGGCATCAACAAGTTCTTCATCGAAAGTTTTCCGATGTACAACAAATTCCGCGATTCGAAAATGATTCTGGTACTCATTCAACTGATGGCACCTGCGCTCGGAATAGTATTCCTGAGCGAATTGATTCAGAATCCGCTCACAGCACAAAAACGTAAGTTGTTTTTTATTACGAGTGGCGTTCTATTCGCATTGTTATTACTGGTCGTTGCTAAACCTTCCATCACCGGTCCTTTGGTTTCGCAAAATGAAATGGAAACGCTCGATAATTTTAGGGAGCAAAACAAGGGCAATGCAGGAACACTCAATATGGTAAATCTGATTGAGGATGCTCTTCCGGAAGTTCGTTCTGTAATTTTTTCAGAAGATGCGCAGCGTAGTTTATTCATTGTAATCGCCATAGCTGCATTGACTGTTCTTGTCGTTCTCAGGAAAATTAATTGGTATGTACTTGCTGGTGTAGCCGCGCTGATTGTGACAGTCGATATGTGGTCTGTGTCATTGCGTTATTTCAGCAATGAAAAGGAGAAAAATCCACTCACCGGCAAACTGGAGTATGCACATTACGATCGTATCGACGATCGCTTGTTTCCTTACAGTCCCGATACATGTGATCGATTCATTCAACGGAGAGAAATCGCTTCCATATCCGATTACAGTGAGCAAGTTTCGAAGTTGGAAGAAAGCATGGCCGTAACCGAACCTTACGTTGGACGCGACAGTAAAAAAATGCGTGCAGCCTGCGAGTTTGGGGCATTGCAGCTGAATACTGATTATCGTGTGTTGCTTGCTTCACCTGGAGTATTCAACGATGCAAGTGTGGCTTATTTTCATAAATCCATTGGCGGTTACCACGCGGCGAAGTTGAAGCGCTATCAGGAGGTAATCGATTTTTATTTGTCGGATGAAATCAATCGTGTTACAGAGGGTATTAAGTCGGGAAGCCCGGCCGTTGTTGATTCCGTATTGGGAACCACTCCCGTGATTAACATGCTCAACACGAAGTACGTCAAATACAGCGGATCAGCACCGCCTATCAGCAACGAGAAGCACGCGCTGGGCAATGCCTGGTTTGTAAAGGAAATTCAATGGGCATCCAATGCCAATGAAGAGATGCAGGCATTGGGTTCTATGAATTCGCGCGATAAAGCTGTGGTGCATGAAGAGTTTAAATCGCAGGTAAGTTCGTTGGGCGCGGTGGATAGTTCGGCAACAGCAGTGCTTACGAAATACGCCACCCGCAAACTGACATATTCGGTGAGCACTCCGCAGCCGGCTCCGCTTATCTTCAGTGAAATCTACTATCCGGAAGGATGGGTATGTCGCATCGATGGAAATGAAGTGACGGCTTTCAGGGCGAACTATTTCTTGCGTGGCGTGCAGGTTCCGGCCGGTGAACACTCGGTGGAATGGTCGTTCGAACCGAAGTCGTATGCTACGGGAGTTACCGTGAACATGGCAGGATCTGTGTCGCTGGTAGTGCTGATGCTATTGGTCTTCGGAGCAGAACTACTGAAGTGGTGGAAAAAATAATTCTCTGTGTTCTCTATAACTCTTTGGTTCGAAAAATCAACCACAGAGTTATGGAGAGCACGGAGATTTAAGCATCAAGCTTCTTGCGTTTAAGCAATTGTGTCACAAGTGCTAGATGCGCAAACAGCACTATTGGAATAATCACTGTAACCATCCAGCTTCCCGGAAAGTGAACCAACAGATAATTGGGTGTATCGAATGCTCGGGTTTGTATGGCAGATGGAGCGCCCAGCAGACCTTTAATCCAAAGGAAGCTTAATGTTAACGCACCTGCTATATTCCAAACCAACAGCGCGTTTCGGGCGATGTTCGATTTTTTCCTCAGCAACCAAATCATGAGTGGCGCGGTGAGTCCGAAGAAGAGTTCGACGCTGCCTCCATACGAGGTGAGGTCCCACGAGGACTGACGGAAAAGTGCTGACCAATGAAATAAAAATTCAACCGGTAGTCGTAATACAATCATCCATATCAGCACCTCTGTGCGAAGGCCTAGCACCCAAGCGCGCAATCGAGGCACGATAAGCAAAGAAAGTATACAGGTGGTGGTAAAAATGTAAGGAAATAATAGAGGGGCAGCTGCACGATTCATATACCACCGGTTGAGCGATAGGGTGCTTTGGAAAATAATCCACAACAGAACCGGCACTGCAATCCAGGCGGCGTATCTGCTGATTACAGGGTTTTTTGAAAGAGCGACGGCGAACAAAAACCCCACAAAGGTTGTTAGAGTAAGCAGTATGAGTGAGAGCGAAAGCCCCGCAGGAATTTCCAGCATTTTTTTATGCAAAGAAAGTTACAACACGCTAAATCAATCGCCTTTTCGTGAATCTTCCGTTAGTTTTGCCGCCCAATGTGCCTGAGGCTCCGACAGCATCAGAATCATTGTTGCCTGATATGGCGCAAACAACCGGCGATAAGACTATTTCCTGGCGAATTTTCGAGCATGCATCGGAAGTTGACACGATCTCCTGGTCGCGGATGCATGCCGCATCAGGTTCTTTTTTATGTCTCGATTACCTGGCAGCACTTGAGGAGGCGCACGATTTGGGGTTGGAAATTCGACTGGCTATGTTCTATCAAGGGAACCATCCAATGGGAATAGCTGCATTTCAAATTGCGCACTTTGCCACGTCAGATGATGCCTATTCCAATGTGTTTCTGAATTGCATCAATGCGATTGCGCGCTGTGTGCGCGGTAAACATGTGCACAACATTTTGATTAGCGGAAATGCATTTGCAACAGGCGAGCATGGATTTTCATTTCAAACAGGAATCGACCACGCGACCATTGCATTTTGTTTGCACCAAGCCATGGAAGCCATTGCCAGGCGAGAGCAGAAAAAGGGTAGGCGTATTTGCGCAATGGTAACGAAAGATTTTTATCCGGAAACAGTCGGTGTTGCAGATGAGATGAAGCGTTATCGTTTTAAGAAGTTTCAGGTGGATCATAATATGGTAATGCCCTTACTTCCGGAATGGAGAAAATTTGACGATTATCTGGAATCGCTCAACACGAAGTTTCGCACAAAAGCGAAGGCTGCGCTCAAGCGCTCTGCAGCACTTCGTGTGATGGATGCAACAGCAAGCGACGTTCAGATGCATGCAGGTGCTATGCGCACCTTGTATGAAAATGTGTACCTCAAGGCCGATTTTCGCTTGGGCAAACTTGAGATTACCGGACTTGTCAATTTGCTCAACCGTATCCCGAATCAATTTTTTGTGCGCCTTTATTTTCTGAATGATGAGCTCGTCGGATTTATGACCGCGATGCGTTGCGGAAAGGTGCTCGAGGCGCATATTATCGGGATCGATTACACAAGCAATCGTGAACACGGAATCTATCAGCGCATTTTGTATGATTATGTTGAAGTGGCGATTTCATTGGAATGCACACGTATTGTGTATGGTCGTACAGCGGCGGAAATAAAATCAACTGTGGGTGCATTTCCTGTAAATTTAACCTGTTGCATAAAGCATCGCCGGTTCATTTCGAATGCATTGCTCTCCATGATTATTCAGTACGTGAAACCTTCCGAATATCCGCAACGTGAGCCTTTCAAGGCTGAAGTGTTGAAACAGATTCATCAAATCCCCTTGTATTCGTCGCATGAGTAAAATGCCCAAAGGTGAGCGCGCGTTGTTGTTGGTTTTGGCTGCGATTCAATTCACGAATATTGTCGACTTCATGATTATGATGCCGATGGGCGACATTCTGAAAAAGGAGTTGTCTATCGATCCGCAGCATTATGGGATATTGGTTTCCAGCTATGGTATTGCCGCATTTGCTACAGCATTTGCCGGTGTGTTTTATCTCGATAATCTGGATCGCCGCAAGGCATTATTGGCGGCGTATTTCGGATTTATGATTGGTACGTTATCCAGCGCCGTGTTGCCTAATACCGATAACGAAGCGGTGAATTATCTGCTGTTCATTTTTACGAGAGTAATAACAGGGCTCACGGGCGGTTTGCTTGGCGGACTTGTAATGTCGATTATTGGTGATGCCATTCCCATCGAGCGTCGCGGAAGGGCTATGGGTATTGTTACCATTTCGTTTTCTCTTGCTGCGATACTGGGGATGCCTATTGCTCTGACGCTGGTGGATGTTTTCGATAACAACTGGCATGTGCCTTTTTATGGTGTTACGTTGTTGGCGGTTCCCATTTGGTTTTTAGCATGGAAGAAAATTCCACCCATGCGCGAGCATCTTAAGAACCGTTCGGGGTATGATCGAACGGCTGCTATACGCAATGCTATTAATACCCGTGAGCAACGGAATGCTTTGCTGTTTACAATCTTGCTTGTGCTGGGGCAGTTTACCGTTATCTCGTTTATGACACCTTTCTACATCAATAATGTAGGTTTGCTTCAAAGCGATATTAAGTGGATTTATTTGGTGGGAGGCGCTGCAACAGTGGTCAGCGGATTTTTCATAGGTAGGATGGTCGATACGATGGGACGATTCCGGGTTTTCACTATTGCTGCTGCGCTGAGCATTATTCCTGTGTTAGTCATAACGCATTTGCCGGTCGTTCC
>JBJTRD010000451.1:0-2914 GCA_046075945.1 Flavobacteriales bacterium | reverse complement strand
GAAATCGCCAATAGCTGCCTTCACAATGGGTGCCTCTGTGCTATCGGTAATGAGCGCCAATGAGTTTTCTTTATCGACTACAATGCGGTAATAGTTGAGCTCGAGCGGCTTGGAAGGCTTGAGTAAGAAACTTCCATCGCTTCCAATAACTGCAGAGTCGGTATAGAGCATGCGGTTGTTGACGAAACGTTCGAGGTAGATCGTTTTTCCTTGTGCTCCTTCGATAGTGCCTTGTATCGTTCCTTTGGATCCACTGCTGCAACCAAGGGCTGCCATGGTAACAACGCCCGCAAATACCAGACGCCGAAAAAGTAGTGTGGCTGTAAAAATCATCGGTGCAATCAATCAAGTGGAGCGAAGCAACTGACGGAAGGCTTGTTCATCGGTTAAAAAAGAGATTGAAATGGGAACCACAACTATCGGAATGGTCTCCAAACCCGGAATTTCTCTTAACCGCACCGCATCCTTCTCGGTGGTCACTATCGCTTGTGCGAAAGTACCATATTTCGACCACACCGATTCAATCTCCTTTCGTGAAAAAATGTGATGATCCGAAAATGATTCGAAATGAGCAAGCTTGAATCGTTCTTCTAGGTGTGATTGAAAACTACTGTTATCGGCCAAACCTGCAATTCCCACTACTTCGGCCCCCGGCGAAAGCACCACCTCCCCGCCATGCAGCGCAACGGGCTTGTCATACTGCAACGTCGTAAAAAATACCTGCTGATTTCCTTTTGGGTTAATTTCCTTGCGAATATTTCGTTGCTGCTCGGTGGAAATATTCAACGGGCATTTTGTTACGATGATGATATCGGCACGTCGGGCCGCAGATTTATTGTCGCGCAGGCTTCCACCCGGAACCACGCTATCCTTCCAGTAGGGTCTGTCGAAACGTGTAAGTAGAATATTCAAGTCGCCTTGCAAACGGCGGTGCTGAAATGCATCATCAAGCACCACGATGTTACTATTGGTGAAACTCTTTAACAGGGCGATTCCTCTTAGACGGTTCTCACACACGGCAACATCCAAATCCGGGAACTTCCGATGTATTTGCATGGGCTCATCACCAATCAGAGAAGCTGAGGCTTTGACCTGGTTTGCCCAAATGAAACCGCTCGATTTACGACCGTAACACGTGAAAGCAATGCAGGCTTGCACCAAGTGCTGAGCTGGCGAAGAATATATTCAGCGTGCGGCGTTTTTCCCGTTCCCCCCAGTGAGAGGTTACCGATAACAATAGTGGGAAGCTTTCCTAGCTGAGGCTTAAATATGCCCGAGTCGAACAAGAAATGGCGAAAGCGCAACACGAGCCCATAGAGCCCACCTATTGGTTTCAACCATTTGCTACCTGTGAACATATGGGGACGAATATAGGTGAGTCGGCAGAAGGACTTCGTAGCTTAAAGGATATCATTGTATGAGAATTTGCACTTGCCCCTGTGCATTGCGTAATTTTCCGCCATGCTTTTGAAAGATATTGTCGAAGCGCTTGAGGAGCTGGCACCCGCACGCTTACAGGAGAGTTATGATAACAGTGGATTATTGGTGGGTAATCCCCAACAGCAGATATCCGGGGCGCTGGTGTGTCTCGATTGCACCGAGGCTATACTGGATGAAGCCATTGCAAAGGGGTGTAATCTTGTAGTAGCGCACCATCCCATCATTTTCAGTGGATTAAAGAGACTAACGGGTAAGAATTATATTGAGCGCACAGTAATAAAGGCAATCCAAAATGAGGTGGCCATTTATGCAATACATACCAACCTGGACAATGTGCAACACGGAGTGAATGCCAAGATTGCAGAAAAGTTGGGGCTGAATGCATTAAAGGTGCTTTCACCCAAAGCCGACCAACTCTTGAAACTCGAGGTTTTTGTTCCTGTTGCCTCGGCCGAGGCGATTCGTATGGCCGTCTTTCAAGCAGGTGGCGGCCATATCGGAAACTACGACGAGTGCAGCTTTGCGACACAAGGCGACGGTACATTCCGCCCCGTCAAGGGAGCCAACCCTACACTTGGAGAATTGGGTACGCGACATACGGAAAAAGAACTGAACCTCAGCTTTATAGTGCCTGTCTGGTTGAAGAATTCAGTACATGCCGCAATGAAAGGAGCTCACCCGTACGAGGAGGTTGCTCACCAGTGGATTGCTCTGCAAAATAACCATCAGGAGGTGGGCAGTGGTATGATTGGCGAACTAGCTGAAGCTATGGAAATCAGTAAGTTCTTGAGTTTCGTTAAAGAAAAAATGAAGGTGAAGGTTATTCGCCATACCCATCCGATTGGTCGAGCGGTGAAACGAGTAGCAGTCTGCGGCGGTAGTGGCAGTTTTTTGCTAACGGATGCTATTGGTGCAGGGGCAGATGTTTTCATTACGGCCGATTTTAAGTACCACCAGTTTTTTGATGCAGATGGCCGTATCGTCATCGCTGATATCGGACATTTTGAAAGCGAACAATTTACAATTGAGTTGTTAGGAGATTGGTTTAAGCAAAAATTCCCTACTTTCGCGTCCCATTTAACAGCGATTGATACCAATCCTGTTCATTATCTATAACCACGATGGCTAAGAAACCAGTAAAAGCCCCGGCAAAAAAAGTCCCCGCTAAAAAGGCGGCTAAGGCTCCTGTTGCTAAGGCGAAAAAGACGGTGAAGCCGGCCAAGTCCGGCAAGGTCGTGAAAGCAGCTCCCAAGGCCAAGCCTGTAAAAAAGGCTGCCGCCAAGAAGCCTGTTAAACCTGTTGTTAAAAAGAAAGCTGCCCCCAAGGCAGCTCCCAAGAAAAATAGCAAACCGGCAAAGCCTGTAAAAAAGGTCGTTGCCAAAAAAGTCGCGAAGCCTGTTAAAAAGGCTGTGAAGCCCGCGCCGAAAAAGGTCGCAAAACCTGCAGCTAAGAAGGCCGTAAAGCCTGCTCCCAA
>JBJTRD010000450.1:0-3556 GCA_046075945.1 Flavobacteriales bacterium | reverse complement strand
TGGTCCGCGAAGGGCATCCACAGCATCTTGCACAAACGGGCTACTAGCAAAGGGGCGGTAGGTGTGCACGACTTCACCAATGGTAAGGTCGGTTTGATCGAAGAAGTTGGTAGGACAGGTGTATTCTACCACAATTTTATCCCCGTGAACGAGTCCACAAGCCAACACGCCGGATGGCTTCACGTTTTTGTGGTTGAATGCACCCAGGAATTCCTTGCGGTCGGCCGACCAAATGAAGAGCTCGCCTCCTTTGGGTACTTGAAATTCATCGAATCGAATACTCATCGATAGTGCGCCGGGACACTCAATGCCCAGCGACCACGTGGTGGTGCCCTTTGTAGCATCATTTGTCAATCTTCCCGAATTGTTGATGTCGAAGTTGGTTTCGAACTCAACACCAAAACGGTAGGGGATATCCTTGTATTGATCGGTAATGGCGTCTTCCAGGGCCAGGTGTTCGCGGTCGATTGCGCCCATGCGTTCAAAGCGAAGGTCGGTTGAGGTTGTCTTCACTTCCCAGTTTTTCGGTTGACCACCATGGCTAAGTTGAGCCATGGCTGCAGTGCCTACTGCGAGGCAAAGAATGGTTAGTAACGGTTTTATCATTGCTTGGTTTTTTCAATTCCTAATGCCACTTCAAGGACTGTTTCCTTGGGTGGCTAAGTGGGTGTAAAGACAAGAATGCACGAATTTTTAAGAAAATTCGTGCATTCGTGGCAAAAATCCCCACCAATGGCCGGGATGTATACAAATTACTTCATCACAACCCTACGAATGGTGCCGTTTGGTGTGTTTACCACAACGGTGTAAGCACCATGGCTCCAAGAAGCAGTTTCGATAAGATAATTGGTAGCTTGGTTTGAAACCACCAGTTGTTCTTGTAGCATCAAAGCACCAGTCATGTCATAGCAAGACACCTGAGCTGTGCCTGGTAACGCCGACTGAATGGTGAGGTTGAGCTCATCGTTGAATGGGCAAGGGTATGCTTCCAAAATGGCATCAGCATTCACCTCGTTTACACTGTTTGGTATCGCATTCACCACGTTCAGTGGAAAGCCGGTCATTGGCATACCGCCCGGTAAGAAGTCACCTTCCGGAGTTACTGTGAAGGTGAGGCAAGTGGTGCCGACGCATCCGTTGGCCATTACCGTGAGGCATACGGTATAGGTGCCATCCAGTTCGTAGATATTGGTAGGGAAGGGCTCAGTAGAAGTATTACCATCACCGAAATCCCAGAAGAATGACATCGTATTAGAAGGGTCGAAGGGGAACAGAATCCAAACCACGCCCGGATTTTCACTCCACGTGGCAGAGTCGCTCAGCAGTATGATTTCAGGATTACATCCTTCGGTACCACCACCTGTGCAGCCCTCTTCATCGACCTGGCCGTTGCAATTGTTATCCACATTGTCGGCGCAGATTTCCGGCATACCCGGGTTAATGGCTGCCTCCATATCGTTGCAATCTGAATTTGAGTAGTAACCATCCATATCCATATCAACGGGGCCGCCTTCGCATCCTTCATTGAATAACCCATTGCAATTATTATCGAGGAAGTCGTTACAGATTTCTTCTGCCCCGGGGTTCACCGAAGCCATCGTGTCGTCGCAATCATTTACAGCCGTGTACCCATCTCCGTCGTTATCGGCCCCCATGCTGAAATCGAGCAGTATTACATTGGAGGTATTGGGATACACAATCATTTCCGTACAGGCGTATGAGCCCCCGCAGGCAGGGTCTTGCGCTGCGCAAACACCGATAGCAACAGCCTCGGCGGTGGTATTGATAAAGGCGCTGTAAACATTTAATGCTCCTGCCATTTGAAAGCTGATGGAGCCACTCTCCAAAGAATCAGGAAGTGTAATGTACGAGGAGCTGATGCCCATAATACCGCAATTGGGATCGAGGTTGGTCAGGTTCAGAGATACATAAATACCTTGACCCGATGCAAATCCGAAAGAGAAACATAGCGCTAATAGAGCGAGTACAATTTTTTTCACGTGCAGAAAAGATTTGGTTTGTGAGGCGAATATAGCGGGTTATTTTTGCGCCCCCAAGCTAAAAGTGGCGAGTGGCGAATGGCGAGTGACGAGTGGCTAGTGCTTAATTGGGGGTTTAACATAATAGTGACCGATAGCGTATGCTTGAGGCTTGTGAGAAAAGGTTGACTTTCACTCATTCGCCACTCGCCATTCGCCGTTCGCCACTAAGAAGGAGAGGTGTCAGAGTGGTCGATCGAGCACGCTTGGAAAGCGTGTGTACCGCAAGGTACCGCGGGTTCGAATCCCGCCCTCTCCGCAAGAAAGTGAAAAAAGAAATCCGGTGAAGCCGGATTTTTTTATTTCAGGGCCCCGAAAATTTCCAAGGCGAAGCCTTGAGAATTTTGGGGGCACGATGAAGACGAATACATTGCAAATGTTCTTCAATACATTTCTACGTTGCTCATTAGTTCCATTGAATCAACGTAACTTATCTCTATGCCATAGTAGTTGAAATTATTTTGGGTCGGATGTGGATTTTCAATGATATCAATAACACAATCTTTCAGGGGCAATGGTTCGAAAAATAGACTGAACACACACCAGTCTGTCTTCGATTCGAAGTTGACCTTTGTCGGTGCCAGCGTAATGTTTCGCGTTTGAAGAAGTTTGAACCGTTTTTCGGATCTATTCAAATGAAGATAGGTTGAGGGTGAAATGTCAATCCACCCGCCTTTGTAATATATATCCGGTGCGGCATAGCCCATATCTATCTGAACATGCTCTTCCGATAGAATGATGCGCAGAATGGTCGGGTTTTGCTTTCTGTTATCTGCTGTGTTTAGGCTGAAAGGTGCCAGGTAGCGTGATTTCTTTTTTCTCATGATTTTAGTTTTTCGGTTTCTTCCTTGAACCATTCTGGTGAAAGGATTTCGACACTGTGTCCCTGCGAAAGAATGAAGCGTGCGAGTTCAATGGATGGAATTAGATTGAACGTAATTTCAGATTCTCCATCAGAGTCCTTTTGCATTTTCTGGCTTTCATGAATCGGGTATGCGTGAAAGTAGTGTGTTGAGAGTTCATCGGCGCGAATCGTAATAATCGACTTCTTTCTGTCGCTCATGGGAAAAACGCCGTAAACATCATTTAGATATTCATGCTTGCTTTGCGCACTGCACGACCTAAAATCTCGCTTGAGTAATTCCGGTTCGCTCATTCGATCCAAACCAAATGTGCGTATCTCGCCGTGATATTCTGAATAACCAATTAAGTACCAGCGATTATCGAACTCCTTTATAAGAAAGGGATGCAGTATGATGTGCCTGAATGTTCTTTTCTGATAGGAAAAGTGAATGAACGAAAGTGGTATACGCTCCTTACACGATTGATAATACAAATCGAAATGCTCTAATCCGCGCGAGACTGGAGGAAGCATCGTTTGCAGCACAGGCAAATTATCCATTTCAGATGGTTTTTCGATTGTTGCAGAAAGCAGCTTCTGCATCGCATGATTGAATTTCGAGCTCAACCGAGATCCTCCAATAGCCCGAATGAGCTCGATGGCATTTTCGATGGTG
>JBJTRD010000449.1:0-12404 GCA_046075945.1 Flavobacteriales bacterium | reverse complement strand
TTCCTCCATAAGGGCCCGCATTTCCTTTGCCGGCAACGTTGAGGGTCATGCCCTCGCCCACTCCTGCCGGGATATTTATTTCAATTAATTCTTCCTCACGCTTTTGTCCATTCTCATCAGCATCCTTGGGTTTCGATTTTACCGACTTACCAACGCCATGACAGGCCGGACATGTCGAAGTAGTTGCCATTTGTCCGAGAATTGTATTGGTAACACGGCGCACCTGGCCCTGACCCTTGCATGTTGTGCATGTATCGAATGTCACATCCGATGCATTCACCAACTTGAAAACCTTGATTTTCTTGGTGCATCCGTTCGTTATTTCTTCCAGATTCAACTTCACTTTGATGCGCAGATTCGAGCCCTTCGTTCTGCGCTGACCGCCTCCTCCCCCACCGAATCCTCCGCCAAACGCGCCGCCGAAGATGTCGCCGAAGTTGCTGAAAATATCGTCCATATTCATGTGTCCGCCACCAAAACCTGCTTGTGGACCTGCATGGCCAAACTGATCGTATTGCGCGCGTTTCTGAGCATCGCTCAACACACCATACGCATCCGCTGCCTCCTTGAATTTTTCCTCTGCTGCTTTATCACCCGGATTTTTATCGGGGTGATATTTCAGCGCCATTTGTCGGTACGCCTTCTTGATTTCAGCTTCGGAAGCCGACTTAGAAACGCCCAGTATATCGTAGTAATCTCGTTTTGCCATCTAGCTGTTTCTTATTGTCCTATCACCACTTTCGAATAACGAATGACCTTTTCATGCAAGGTATATCCCTTCTCCACTTCATCGACTACTTTACCGGCCATATCGGGCATGGCCATTTGTGTGATGGCTTCATGATAATCGGTGTCGAACGGTTTGCCCTTCGCATCGATAGGTTTAAGTCCTTTCGACTCCAGTTTTTTATACAATTTCTGATGAATGAGGACAAAGCCCTCGCGCACCACATCGATATCGGTGACGGCTGCATTGGCTTGCACAGCCCGATCAAAATCATCTACAACGGGCAACAGCTCTTTCATGAGTTCGCCCGAAGCGGTGGAGAGAAGCTCTGACTTCTCTTTCATGCTCCGCTTCCGAAAATTGTCGAATTCAGCATAAAGTCGCATGTATTTATCCTTCCACTCCGCAGCATCGTGCCGGGCCTTCCCCAACTCATCAACAGGTTGATCGCCCGTTGGCGGCTCCTGCTCACCCATATCGGGCTGATGCGCTTCTGTAATCAATGGCTCCTGATTCTCCGGCTGTGCCGAAGTATGGTTATTCGTTTCCTCTGTATTCATATTCTTGTCGTAATAAAATCGCCGCGCTTTGTCAACATTATTGCCAACGCGTTTCTCGGGTCAAAGTGTCTGACCACAGCTCACAACACGTGTCAAGATGCTCCTTCATCGCGCCAAATGCGCAGAGAAGCGGTCAAACGGCTGACAAAAATAAAAAGGCCCCGCGATTAGCGAGGCCTTGTATCAACTGATTCTTTTCGATTACAAACTCTTTACATGCAAATCGAGTTGCTTGTGTAGTTCCAATCCACGAAGGTTTTTTGCCACGATAATCCCATTTTCATCAATGAGAAAACTCATGGGAATGCCGGAAACACCATATACGGCAGCAGCACCGTTCTGCCATCCTTTCAAATCACTCACATGGTTTTTCCAAACGAGACCATCCTTTTCAATGGCGGCCTTCCAGGCATCTACATTTTGATCGAGTGATACAGAGAAGATGTCGAAACCCTTCGCATTCTTCCATTTTGCCTTCTTGTATTTTTCATAGGCATCGACCACATTCGGATTTTCTCTGCGGCATGGGCCACACCAGGAGGCCCAAAAATCAATAAGCACAATTTTACCACGCAAAGAAGATAATTTGATCGTCTTTCCATCGACACCGGCCATAACAATATCCGGAGCTTCATCGCCAATGGCGGTTCCAATTTTCACAGGTTTGGTAACCATTCGCTGCGCCACTGCGGGCTGCTCAGTCCATTCGAAACTGTACAAAGTTCCGAGGCTGGCGGCGAGAAGAAATGCAAATGCAATTTTTTTCATTGGATAAATTTTATCAGGGTTAAAAATAACACACGAGGCGCGGCCGCTTCCAAACTTGTTGCCAAATTATTCAACACGTTTGATGTCGGCGCCAATGGCGCGCAATCGTTGTTCTATGTTTTGGTAACCCCGATCTATTTGCTCGATGTTGTGGATGGTGCTTTTTCCATTAGCTGCCAGTGCCGCAATCAGCATGGATACTCCGGCTCGTATATCGGGCGATGACATGGTAATGCCCCGCAGTTTCGTCTCGCGATTGCTTCCAATCACCACCGCGCGATGAGGATCGCACAAAATAATCTTTGCTCCCATATCAATCAGATTATCGACAAAGAACAGTCGGCTTTCGAACATCCATTGATGAATGAGCACGCTGCCCTTAGCCTGTGTAGCCGTCACTAATGCAATGGAAATAAGGTCGGGCGTAAAGGCAGGCCAAATACCGTCGCGAATGGTGAGGATTGAGCCGTCAATAAGACTTTGAATTTTATAAGACTCCTGCGCCGGTAAGTAGATATCATCTCCTCGAAACTCCATTTCAATTCCCATTTTGCGAAACACCGAAGGGATGATACCCAAATCGGGAATGGAACAATTGCGAATGGTTATTTCGGATTGTGTGGTAGCAGCCAACCCGATGAAACTTCCGATCTCAATCATATCGGGCAGCATGCGATGCTCGGTACCTCCCAATCGGTCCACCCCTTCAATAACGAGTTTGTTGGAACCGATGCCACTGATTTTACCGCCCATACGGTTAATCATTTTGCAGAGTTGTTGCAAGTACGGTTCGCTGGCTGCATTGTAGATGGTTGTTTCGCCCTTGGTGAGTGATGCAGCCATTACAATGTTGGCTGTTCCTGTTACAGAGGCCTCATCAAGCAGCATGAAGGTGCCGCGTAAGTTCTTTGCATTGATTTTATAGAATCGCTCATCCTTCATGTGTTCGAAGGTCGCACCCAGTGCTTCGAAACCACGCAAATGAGTATCTACCGGTCGCCGGCCAATTTTATCACCGCCCGGCTCAGGCATGTAAGCAACTCCAAAACGAGCAAGGAGCGGCCCGATAATCATTATGGAACCTCGCAATGCACCACCCTTCTTCTTGAAATCATCTGTAAGAAGATATTCTAGGTTTACATCTTTGGCCTCGAAGGCGAAGGTGTGATCGTCGATTTTATTGACTGAAACGCCCATGGCGCCCAGCAATTCAATCAACTTCATGACATCCCGGATGTTGGGAATATTTGAAATGACGACCCTTTCTTCCGTGAGAAGAACAGCTGAAATGATTTGAAGCGATTCATTTTTCGCGCCTTGTGGTATTACTTCTCCACTGAGTTTTTTTCCTCCAATGATTTCGAACGATGCCATGTTTTCTATTTTAGGTATTCAAAGAACACCTTTCATAAACACTACAAATCGTCGTATTCAGAAAATTATTGACACAACAAGGTGATTTAAAGAACTTACTTTACCACCTTCATGCGCCTGCGTGTTGGCAACCCGAGATAAGTTAGGGCAATTTCTGGTCCTCCGGCGCGGGCATCGGTGAATGGCATTTTCGCCAATCGGATATCGTATCCAAAACTGATTGCCGCTATTCGTTTGTACTCAAAGCCGATATACGGCGAAATGGCATCCTTCCAGCGGTAAAACATACCAACACGCGCCAAACTAGCCGTGCGCACGTCGGTATACTTCGACTCCTCACCAATGCGATACTCGGCTGTAGCACCTATCATTACCTCATTAGCACCACTCTGACGCTGCACCAGGGCGTCGTACTTCATATCGATGTGTTCATAGCGTTTTATCCATGCCCCCTTAAACACCTGGCGCACACCCATGCGGTCATCGCCTCTTGCCACCATGGTTATCTGTTGGTTGGCATGGTAGATTGAATACCCCAAATCATATTTTCTTTTAGCGCGGTGCTTCCAGTGAAAGCCTGTTCCCAAATCAATAAAACTGCGCGTTGTCGTGATGAAACGTTCGCGATCATCGATGGTTGGATCGTAGGTAATTCCATTGAACTGCGTATCCCATGCCAACCCCTCGAAATTCATGCTTCGCTGCTCGAAGCCCAGTTGAAATCCGGCAGAGATCAAATCATCGTCCGACGCTACCAGGTTGTATGCAGCCGTTCCCTTCACCATAAATGATTTCTGCTGCGCTATTCCCGCGGCATCCTGCAACACCAACAGACCAAAGCCAAGGAAATTATCATTATTTACGCTCAACAATTTGTATTGCGCATCAAGACCATTGGTTGTAAATCCGGTGCCGATATTTCTCCATTGTCTGCGATGCAGAATGGTACCCCGCATCATCGTTTCAAACTGCCCGGTTAGTGCCGGGTTGATGAGTTGAGTGCAGTTGTTGAATTGAGAAAAATGAATATCCTGAGCATTCACGGCCATTTCCGTTAAACACGTGAGACATACAATACAAATAACGTATAGAAAATTCTTCATGTTCTTGTTTGCATTTATCGTATTAAAACCACCTCTCCAACACGCTCAACTTTTGTAGCTCCGCCAATGGTTGCCGACAATGTGTAGTAGTAACTTCCCGATGGTGCCGGCACACCTCGCAGCTGACCATCCCAACCTATGCTGGGTGAATTCGATTCGAACACCACCTCACCCCAGCGGCTATAGACCCTAAATTCCATGCGAGATAAGAATAACCCACGCACGTAGAGCGTATCGTTTTTCCCATCATCGTTCGGAGAAAAAATATCCGGAATAAATACCGGATTTTGAGGAAGAATGCACAGCTCGAGCGATGTAGAATCAGAACAGCCACCTTCATTCACAACTGAAAGCGAAATCGTGTACTGGCCTGCCTCATCATACGCGTGAACAATCCCTTCACCAACTATTAAATCTGCCGTGCTCTCATCGCCGAAGTACCAAGTGCCATCCGCGGCATTTTGTGAGTTGTTCGACAATTGAATATTACCAATGCTCTCAAAGGGAACACAGAGCGCATCAGGCAGTATGCTAAATGCCGCAACCGGTTCTGTGAACGCAGGCACAGAAACCACCGTATCCCGATCGCACTGGTTGTTATCCGTTATTACTATTTCTACTTCCAATCCGGCCTCTAGCGGGTGCAGGGCTGCACTGCCGGGTTCACCGTTCCACTCTACATCGTAATTACCCGGAGGTGTAATTGAAAGCTGCACAAATCCCACTTCTCCCGGACACAGGGTATCCGATGTCGTTGCCTGAAATTCGAATCGGGGATACATAATAATTTCTATGCTTTGTGTTTGTGGATCTGAACAACCATCATCGACAATAAGAGTTACTGTAGTCGACTCGGTGTAGGGCAATGTGTTGCTGGCCGTGTTGGGCGCTCCGTTGCTCCAGTTGTATGTGATGTCATTTTCGGGATAACCACCATTCACGTCGGCACTTATGGTTGCTGTTTGTTCGAAGCAAATTGGATTGTCTGAAGCGGTCAGAGGTTCGACCACGAGAGGAGGATACACAATAAATTCGGCTGTATCTGCTATCTCAGGGCAGTACTGTGGTATTATCTTGTATATCACCGTGTACGCACCGTCGGACAACTCGGATGGATTGAACGAATTCTCAGCCAGCGAACCCAACAGCAATCCGCCGGATGGTGTGGTTTCAAACTCTACTTCATAATCCTGGCTGCAATACACATCGTTTATTCCGTTTATCTGAGGTTCAATAATACCCTCTACCGTCACCCGAATACTATCGCCGCATCCCGCCGGATTGGTCCAACGAACGAAGAAGGTTCCTTCATCGGCTTGTGCAGGATCAAACAGACCCGTGGCCGCATTCACAATACCTGAGCCCGACCAGGTGCCACCGGGAACAACCGATGCTAGAATAACGGGAGCATCACTGGTGCAAAAGTTCTGAGGCGCATCGGGAAGATTGGGAGAAAAAACTCGCACCAGTACAGAGTCTTCGCAGTTGTTGGAAAAATAATAGATGTAGTTCAGACCAATTGGCAAGGCCTGCGGATTTAGCGTAAATCCATTCGCAGCGGAGCCACTTACGCCCGGTCCCAGCCAGGAACCACCTGCAGGAGAAACCTCCCCCACCAATGATTCATTCAGCGGAACGGTCGTATTGGTAATACAAAAGCTAATTTCACTTGCCTCCACGTAAGGACTCACCAACGTAATGAACATCGTATCGACACAACCATTCAAAGCCTGATAGGTAATGAATGTTTCAGTATCTTGAGCAAACGTACCGGGGTTAAACATCCCCGTGTTGGCATTCATGATAGCACCCAGCACGGGGCTCGACCAGATTCCACCGGCGGGTATAGGAGTAAGGTCTAGAATCGAGGGAGCTTCCAGCGGGCAGAGCACTTTCGATTCCAGGATATCAATCTGCTTAACAAAAACGGAGAAATCTGCATCACATCCATTGATTGCGTAGTTGAGGGTTACATTACCGGGGGCTGCATTGGAAGGGTTAAAGGTGCCCAACGCCGGATCAACAATCCCCTGTCCTGACCAGATTCCACCGAAGGGTGTAACAGCGAGGGTAACAATACCCAAACTCTGGCAAATTGGCTCAAGAACGAAAGGACCGGCTATCGAATCGACCGTCACCTGTGTTACGTCCACGCATCCATTCACCTCATAAATTGCCTGAAAGCTTCCTTCCGTTGACGGATCAAATACACCGGTGGCTGATGTTTGAAGCCCCGACCAGGAACCACCGGTGGGCGATGCTGAAAGCTGAAAGGGTGTGCTGCCCATGCAAGCAGCAGCGGCAGGCTGGGCAGAAATCGGAGTGACCGTTATCTGCATGCTATCAATACAATTGGGAGAATTGAAATAAATGGTGTGGACACCCCCGCCCGCCAAGTCCGGATTAAAACTGGTTGAACCTTGTGCTACACCGGGACCCGACCACTCACCGGTTACACCCGCCTGCAACAGCACATTGGCGGCAGACTGACAAACTGTTTGGTCCTGTGTAAAGATGTTGACGTTTTCGACGTTCAGTGTATAGGACTGAGTTAATTGCTGTCCGGTTTCCAATTCGGTTACTACCACTGTGTATGTTGTAGTAGTTGCAGGGCAAATTGTATGAGGGCCCGATGTGGGTAGTAATCCGTTACTCCATAAGTAACTGTAATTAAAACATCCCTGTGTTATTACTTGAATCGAAGTGCATTCGCCCGGGCAAATGATGGGAGATGCAGCAACTATTTGAGCGTTGATCGGGCAATTATCATACAGGAAGGAAGTACCCAATTCGAACTCATGCAATGTGCCGCACGCATCGGGAATTTGCATCGTGAGGTTAACCAAAATATTGCAATTAAAACTGAGAGGTTCATCCAATGTGAGGGTCACCAAATCTGTTGAACCGGCGGCACAATTGGCATCTATCTCCAGGACATCATACACTTCAGAACTTGATGTAATCGTAAACTCAGCATTTTCGAACCATTCGCAGGGCACTGCCGACGAGAGCTCTACATTGAGCTGCACAGACTGACAACCGGGAGGATTGGGGACTGAAATGGCCGGCGCAATCGGAAGGGCTACCTGTGATGACCAATAAAGGCTGAAGCCGGCTGCATTCACACTTCCATTTGAAGAGAAAACCAAGGTTACTGTGCCACTGGTCGCTACCAACTGGCCCGGCGATGTTTGCCCGGTGAAAACACCCAGGATGGTTCCACTTGCTATGGTTCCATCATAAATCATAAGAGAATCCACGTTTTCCTGAAGAGAAAAAGCGCCGTAAAAAGTTAGATTTACGATACCATCAGCTTCAATTACCGTGGTAATATTCTCATTCTGTCCATAAGAAGAGGTCGGACCACCACTATCATAAAGTCGCCCGAAACAACTGTTGATAGTTGTTGATGACATGGTGTACTCAGGATAATCCCACTGTGCATGCATAGCAAGCGGGCCTAATAATACCGCCAGCAAGAAGCCCCAGCAATACGTAGCTTTCATATTTACAGGTTGAGTATTCAAGTGTTAATCAAGGTGCAAATTACTACACAATGACGGCGCACACATTTATTGGGTTGCAACGTCTGTAAACAAATGATTGTCGAATAAATGATTTCACAACGAAACGTCACACGTTGGGCTAATTTACACCCTACTTTTGCGCAATGTCCTCAACCAAAGAAATTCGTCGGATTACGACCAATACACTGCAGGAAATGAAGCAGCGTGGCGAGAAAATATCCATGCTCACATCCTACGATTACAGTATGGCTCGCCTGGTAGATGGGGCCGGAATAGATGCCATACTGGTGGGCGACAGCGCCAGCAATGTTATGGCCGGGCACGAAACCACACTTCCCATAACACTTGATCAGATGATTTACCATGCGCAGGGTGTGGTGCGCGCTGCTAAGCGCTGCCTGGTTGTGGTCGATCTGCCCTTCGGTTCGTACCAAGGTAATTCAAAAGAAGCGCTGAACTCGGCCATTCGAATCATGAAGGAAAGTGGAGCGCATGCTGTTAAAATGGAAGGGGGCGCAGAAATTCGTGAATCTATTCAGCGAATACTGACGGCCGGTATCCCGGTCATGGGCCACCTTGGGCTTACCCCACAGAGCATTTATAAGTTCGGTACATATCAGGTAAGGGCAAAAGAGGAGCAAGAGGCCGAACGTTTGTTGAGCGATGCCAAAGTGCTCGATGAATGTGGCTGCTTTGCACTCGTGCTCGAGAAAATTCCTGCGGCCCTCGCAGCTCGCGTAACACAAACGGTTGAGATACCCACCATCGGCATAGGTGCGGGTGCATCAGTGGACGGCCAGGTGCTCGTGGTCAACGACATGTTGGGCTACACACAAGACTTCAGTCCGCGATTTTTACGCAGATATATGAACGCAGGTGAACAAATACACTCCGCCGTCAGCCAGTATGTGCAGGATGTGAAAAGCGGTGATTTCCCCAGCGATAAAGAACAGTATTGAAATTTCGGGTAGCGGTCGCAAAGGCCGCATAATCTTCAAAGTGGCATCCATGGAACAGCAATCTAGCAGTACAAAAGGTATACGCGACTGGCGTCAGGCGCCCAAGGAACCTATCATCATGAGCACCGTCGAAAATCTTCGCGTGCTCTACGAAGACAATCACATCGTGGTAGTCAACAAACGCAATTCAGACATAATTCAGAGCGACATCAGCGGCGACCGCACTCTGTGCGAAACTGTCAAGACGTACGTCAAGCAGAAATACAACAAGCCGGGACTGGCATTTATAGGAACAGTGCACCGATTGGATCGCCCCGTAAGCGGAATTGTAATCTACGCCCGCACCACGAAAGCCCTCAATCGACTCTCGAACATGTTCAAATACCGCGAAGTCCAGAAAACATACTGGGCAGTAGTAAAAGGAACCCCCGATCCTACGGAAGCAACCATCATCAACCACTTGTGGAAAGATCAAAAATTAAATAAGACGTTTGCTTATTCAGAACCAGGCCCGAACAGAAAGGAATCTGAACTGAGTTATAAGGTGGTGGGTGTAGGCGATAATTATACGTTTGTTGAGATTTACCCTAAAACCGGACGACACCATCAAATACGAGCTACGATGGCTAGTCTGGAGTGCCCTATTAAAGGGGATATTAAATACGGAGCAAAACGCACCAACGATAACGCCTCCATTCATTTGCACGCCCGAAAAATAGAATTCATGCACCCGGTGAAGAAAACTCCCATCAGCATTGTTGCTCCACCTCCCGACGATGCCCTGTGGAATGAATTCCTGCGTGTATCATTCGAAGTATAGTCCCTTTCACGATGCATTGTTGAAAAAGGAAATCAAATTAGCCAATTACTCTTTTGAAACACAGCAAGCTTTAGTAGCTTTGCCCCGTTTAATTTTAGAAACCAAATCACATAAACCGAATGAAAAATACCGGCTTATATCTTTTCGCTGCGTTTTTATGCGCAGTTACCATTATTGGTTGCGCCAACCTAAAATCAATGGAGAAGGCGGCTCAAGAAATGGGAATTAAAGCCAATCCGAACCCGCTTGAAGTTCATGGCGATACTGTTGCACTCACCGTGTCGGGCACTTTTCCTCCAAAATATTTCCCGAAAAAAGCAAGCATGGAGGCAGTTCCGGTGTTTGTTCACAGCGGTAAGGAAACCCGTTTCAAATCTTCTTACTACCAGGGAGAACAAGCGGTCGGCAACGGAAGCGTGGTGCCATTCAAAATCGGCAAAAGCTTTACATACACAGATCGTGTAGCCTACACCCCGCAAATGGCCAATGGCAAACTCGAACTTCGTATCCACGGCCGTCAGGGTAGCAAAGAATCTGATTTTCCTGCGTTAGTAATCGCTGATGGGGTTATTACTACTCCTTATTTAATCAAGAACGATGACAAGTGCGTTTGGAGTAAGGATCAGTTCGTTCGCACACTGAGCTACACCAACGATAGCACGCAAATCAATTTCGACTACAATTCATCGGTGCTTAAGCCCGCTGAGTTGAAACAAGCTGATATGGTCAGCCTGGGTAACTGGATGAAGAGCGTGGCGAACAATCCCGCCCTCGTTATCAAGAAAATTGAGTTCAGTGGTTATGCTTCTCCCGAAGGTGAGTTGATGCTGAATGATGGCCTTGGCGCTGAACGCGCTGAAGCCGGTAAAAAAGCATTCATGGATTTAGCCAAGAAAATGAAACTCACCAACGCTCCGGAAAACCTCTTCACACTAACCCCAAAAGGTGAGGACTGGGAAGGATTCCGCACAGCGATGGAGGCTTCAAACATCGAAGACCGCAACATCATTATCAACGTTTTAAAGATGACTAGTGATCTTCAATCACGTGAGACCGAGATTAAAAATATTTCCAAGACGTATCTCGAAATTCAAAAAGAAATCTTCCCAGGTTTGCGTCGTTGTCGCCTCCTGATTAACTACGATCTTCAAGGCTACAGCGATGAAGAGCTCGTACAAATTGGGTCGAGCAACCCTTCTCAATTGAAATACGAAGAGTTGATGCGTGCCGGTTCATTGATTGATGATTTGGCTAAGAAAGCCGCTATCTACAAAGCAGCGTGCGCTCTTCCCGATGCTGACTATCGTTCATACAACAACTTGGGATGCGTATATTACATGCAAAACAAAATCGCAGATGCCCAAACCAACTGGAACAAAGCCTACGGCATGAAAAAGTGCGCTGAGACTGCGAACAATATGGGTATCGTAACCCGCGTAAATGGCGACCGTAAAGCAGCGATGAATTATTTCAACGAAGCGGGCGGCGGAGCAGAAACCAATTACAACAAAGGAATCGTAGACATTCAAAACGGAAACTATTCCGGTGCCGTGAGCAAAATGGGAAGCTTCAAGACTTTCAATTCTTCACTTGCCAAACTGCTGAATAAAGATGCAGGCGCAGCGAAGACCGACATCGATGGCAGTGGCGATACTTCAGCGAAGGCCGACTACTTACGTGCTATCATTTGTGCGCGCAACGGAGACGGTGCCGGTGTAGGTACCAACTTGCGCAATGCAGTGCAGAAAGATGCCTCATTGGGCGAGAAAGCAAAGAACGATTTGGAGTTCCGCAATCATAAAGATCAAACGAATTTCTAACGATACAAAAACTCAAAAAAGCCGCCCTCGGGCGGCTTTTTTTGTCTTCAAATTTTTAAACCGCAAAGTCGCGGAGAAAAAAGTGATCACCTTAGTTTGCTTTCGAATTCGCCCTGGCACATCCAACTTGTAACTTGCAACTTTCAACCATCCAACCATCGCTCGTATCTTCGCCCCATGTCTCTTGATACCGCAAATAACCTTGCAGACAGTACGCTGCTCGGTGCTCTTGGAATTGTATTCACGCACATCGCCAACGGCCACATAGAAGCGACCATGCCGGTTGACCATCGCACGCAACAACCTTACGGCCTCTTGCATGGTGGCGCAAGTGCTGCACTCGCAGAAACGCTCGGTAGTTATGGTTCTCATTTAATAGCAGCAACAAATGGCGGCATTGCTGTTGGAGTAGAACTCAACATCAACCATGTAAAATCAAAGCGAAGCGGATATGTCACCGGTATTGCGAAGATCTTGCACACAGGAAGAGCCATTCATATCTGGAACATCGACATCGTTGATGAAGAAAAACAACTCATTGCTTCGGGCAGCACGCAAGTTGCGAAGAATGTTTCTTTAGCGAGTAAGTCATCGATGCTCATGCTTTTTTCTCTTTCACCATCACCGTGAGTCTGCTCGAAGCAATGAGTTGTTTTTCTTCATCAACGATGTCGATGTTCCAGATATGAATGGCTCTTCCTGTGTGCAAGATCTTCGCAATACCGGTGACATATCCGCTTCGCTTT
>JBJTRD010000448.1:0-2011 GCA_046075945.1 Flavobacteriales bacterium | reverse complement strand
AGTGAAAATCAAATTCGGTGCGAATATACGGCGCTTACATGCAGTTTGATTCATTTGCGATCCCATTAGCCGCGTGTGTGCGAAATTTACAATAGCTCAATTCGCTCAATGCGATCGCCGATGTCAATCAAATCGACGACCTCCATGCCTTCCAAGACATGCGCAAAAATCGTATAGCGGCCTTCCAGATGCGGAGTAGGAAGATGCGTAATAAACCATTGGCAGCTTTCGGTATCGGGGCCCGCAGAAGCCAAACCGACGGCTCCCGTGCTGTAGTCGTGCAAGCGAAATTCAGATCGCAGTGTATAGTCAGTTCCGCCCATGCCATCGCCGCGCGGGCATCCTCCTTGGATTACAAAATTCGGAACCACACGGTGAAAAGATTTTCCGTTGTAAAAACCTTCTCTGCTTAATGTAACGAATGCTGCAACGCTTCCAGGTGCATCTTCTACATGAAGTTCCAGTTGTATGGTGCCTTTTGATGTGATGATGTTCGCACGTTGCCTGCGAGGGATAGATTTCACTAATTGCCAATCGATGGGGTGATTGAAGGTGGGTTTGATTTCTTCGCGCGGCGAGATTCCCCAGACGTTGAGTGTCTTGATAATTTCATTTGCAGTTTCAACTTCTTTGGGAAGCTGCAGCGTTTGCAACGATTGTATCAATGCTTCATTAAGTTTTGCTTTCTCTTCCTGGGTGAGAAGAACGTTGCGCAATTCGGCTGCGCAGAGCGCGGTGATGCCGATGTCGTTGCGCTGGATAAGCTGAAGCAGACTAGTTGAATAATGGATGCTTCGCGGAAAATCCGTTCGACCATGTGATTCTATAAAGGCTTCGGTATATGCATTGGCTTCAAGTATGTCTTGCTTTTGGGCGGCTGCACTCAGGCATATTTCGGCGCTTTTACCGGATACGCCAAGTGTGCGAATAAGAGCCAGACGTTGATATACATCGGACGTGTGCTCAATTTTCTGCAGCCATTCAGCCGTTCGAAGTGTGTCGCCTTGTTTATGCAGAAGTCTTGCTGTTGCTGCTTGAAGCATGACAGGCATTTGCTCTGCAGCAGATCGAACTTGACCGAGCTCCGCGGCACTGAGCGTTTTCGTTTGCAAGGCCGCGCATGCTTCCTGTGCTATGTGTGAATTCTTGTGTTGGAGTAATGGCAATAGTGCTGAAGCGTCAACATCGGGTTGGTTGCCGGCAGCTCGGCAAGCGGCAATCAGTTGGCGGTTATCTGAGCTGGGCGATTGTAGTATGCGTTTTAAATAATTTGACGCAGCCGGGGTTTTCGTTCTGCCCGCGATGGAAGCACTAATGGTAATGACCAGCGCATCTTTTTCGTTTTCTAGGTGGTTGATGAAACGATTGGCCTGCAATGTATCGCCGTACCAATTTCCACGATAACGAGCCATAGCATAGGCAATCATGCGCCTGTTGATGCTCGATTGCGTTGGAAATTGGCTTGCCATTTTATTCATTAGCTGTGGATCATCCCAACCGCCGTTGTGGAGCCAGAATGCACCTTTGGCCATCGCATGCACACCGATGGAGTCGGATCTTTCAATGTTGATGAGAGTGTTGGCAGCTGTTTCTGTCCATTCGGGCGCCGCTGAGGCTGCACGCAGGGCACCACCTATTTTACCCAACGCTTCAGCTATGGCAATGAAGGCGGCTGAATTGCTCTCCATTTTTAATCGCAAGGAAAGCGGCTCCACTGAACTCGGATGAAGTATTTGCCCGAGAGCGTACGCTGCTGCTGTACGCACTTCAGCGACCGGGTCCTGGATGGAAACGTGCAGTTTGTCGACAGCTTTTGCATCGCGGACGCTGGCAAGCGCATAGGCTGCTTCAACACGCAGTAGAGGTTGTTTGTGTAGAAGGTAATTTACCAGGGAATCTGTTGAACGATGGTCGGTGAATTCAGCTATGTTAACTAGCTCAGAATCTTGGAATTTATTTTCAGCGCTAGAAGATGCGCATTGGGTGAACAGGAAGGATGCGCTTGTGTATA
>JBJTRD010000447.1:0-3437 GCA_046075945.1 Flavobacteriales bacterium | reverse complement strand
ATCGAGTGCATTTCATCTGCGTCGTGTGCGTATGGTTTTCGAAGACAAGTTTTTCGATGCCGGTATAACCGTTCACTTTCTCGGAGCCGCACCCATCGAATACAATGAACTCAACTGGTGGAATAACGAAGAAGGTCTTATTATGACCAACAATGAACTCGTCAAGCTCCTTTATTACATGGTTAAGTATTGATGGTTGAGAATTCATCCAATATTTTTTGTGTTAGCGTGATGTAGGCAATTACAATGTTTAAATTTGTAGGACACTAACTACTTAACCATTGCCTATGCACATGAGCGACGAAAGCGGCGACAATCGGAATGCGATTGATCTAGCGCAGCGGTTTGAGAATATGATTTCTCGCAATGATTCCTATTATTTCGATATGGATCAGCTCGAAGAAATCATCGATTATTACTGCGAAAACGGACAGCTTGCTCAATCATTAAACGTTATTGAATATGGCTACGGCCTCTTCCCCGATAATATGACGTTGATGCTTCGTGAAGCACAGATACTGACAGGCATGGGTCAACTCACACGAGCGCTGAAGCTTCTAAAGCAGCTCGAAAAAATGGATGCGAGTGAAGAAGTGCTTCTCACGTTAGCATCTATCTATAGCCAGCAGCGTGAGCACGCCAAGGCCATCAAACTTCTTCAGAAAGCTCTTTCACTTGGATCGAGTGAATTTGCTGATGACATCTATCTTGAAATTGCGCTCGAATACGAAAACATGCAGCGTTTTGATAAAGCGCAGGAAACGTTGCAGGAAGCAATCCAACGCAGCCCCAAGAACGAAGTGCTTTTATACGAGTTGGCCTACGTATTTGACATCAATGATAAGAGCGCCGAGGCAATCGAATTTTACCAGCGCTTTTTAGAATCATTTCCATTTTCTTTCCCTGCATGGTATAATCTGGCAAATGCCTACCAGAAAATCGCACAATACGCCGATGCACTGGAATGTTACGATTATTCGCTTGCTATTCAGGAAGATTTTACTCCTGCCTATTACAACAAGGCGCACACACTTTTTAAGTTGGAGCGTTATCAGGATGCGGTGCAAGTATTTGAAGAGACGTATGCCTATGAGCCTCCACAGGCCCCGGTATATTGCCACATTGGTGAGTGCTTCGAAAAACTGAATCAATTTGATAAGGCACTTTTCTATTATCGCAAAAGCATTCAAGTCGACGAATATTACTCCGATGCCTATTTAGGAATAAGCATCACCATGGATTTGCTCAATAAGACCGGCGACGCTCTCGCCTTTATCGAACGAGCCATAGAGATTGAACCGGAGAATCCGGATTATTATCTATTTCAGATGGAGTTTCTAAAGAAGCTCAATCGGCTGGGAGAAGCAGAAGCCATTGCTGAAACAGTGATGGTGAAATTTCCGGAGAATGAAGACTTGTGGCTCGATTACTCCGACATTTTTTTCCAGCGCGGAGAATACGATAAAGCTTTATCCATCTTACAGGTTGGCTGGCAACATTGCCCGCAAAGCAATGACATCGGATTCAGAAAAGTAGCCTACATGTGTCAGGCTGGTAAACAAAAAGATGCCGAGGAATTGATGTTTCGAATGGCACTTCGCCATCCGGAAGGCCTTAACGATTTGGAAGAGTACTATCCCGAAATCAAACAAAATTTGTTTTATCTGGAACTCCGCAAACAGCTCCTCAGCTAATCGAAAGACCTCATTCTAAAACAACACGTGGCGCATGTGCAAATCGTTGCATATTTGCGTCCTTCTTTACTAACCCATGAATTTCAAACTTAAAAATATTCCCGAAAGGACTAAGAAAAGTCGCAATTCCGGTCTCACGATGGTCATGGACAAAGGCCTCAGCCTTCGTCAGGCGGAAGATTTGATTGATAGTGCAGGAGACCAGGTGGACATTGTCAAACTTGGATTCGGAACTTCCGCTTTTGCCCCCAATGTGAAGGAAAAAGTGAAGCTTTACAAAAAAGCCGACATGCGCGTTTATGTGGGTGGCACATTGTTCGAAGCTTTTTATGTGCGCGGGCAAATGGACGAATACAAAAAGTACATAGACGGCCTTGGTTTGGACACCGTAGAAATTTCAGATGGCAGCATGGTTATTCCGCACGATAAGAAGTGTGAAACCATAAGCAGTTTTGCGAAAAACTACAAGGTGCTTTCTGAGGTCGGTTCGAAGGAAGAGGGAATACTTATCTCCCCTGCTCGCTGGATCAAAATGATGCAGCACGAATTGGCAGCGGGCTCTTGGAAAGTAATCGCTGAAGCACGTGAAAGCGGCACTGTCGGCATCTATCGCCCCAATGGACAGGCACACGTGCTCCTTATTAATAAGATCATCAAAAACGTAAAACCGGAAGATATTCTTTGGGAGGCGCCTAAAAAACCACAACAGGTATACTTCATCAAACAGTTCGGCGCAAATGTCAACCTGGGAAATATTGCAGAAAATGAAGTGATACCTCTTGAATGCCTGCGATTAGGATTGCGTGGAGATACCTTCTTTGATTTTCTGCCTGAAAGCACCGTCAACAAATTCAAGTCGTAACCGATACCATGCAAAGTATCCATCCTGCGGAATTGGCTGAATGGCGCTCGAGCAACAAAGAGCACCAGCTTATCGATGTGCGCGAAGATTATGAGGTACAAACCTGCAGTATTTCGGGCCATCATATCCCAATGGCTGAAATCACCGAACGCTTAAGCGAAATCCGTAAAGATGTGCCTGTGGTTATTCATTGCAAATCCGGTCGACGCTCAGAGGCAGTAGCTGAGTACTTATTGCGGCATGGATACTCAGATATCTATTCCCTGTCAGGCGGAATTCTGGGATGGATCGATTCGATCGATTCTTCACTTGAAAGGTACTAGCTCATTGCAGTTTGGGATTCGACGCGTGGCGATCTTTATCCCTCCCCGTCTTTTTTTTGATGGAACGTTGCAATGCCTCGTTGAGGTTCACACCTGTTTGATTGGAAAGACATATCAAAACAAATAGTACGTCGGCCAATTCATCGGCCAATTCTTTTTCACTATCAGACGGCTTTTCGCTTTGCTCGCCGTATCTCCGTGCTATAATTCTGGCTACTTCGCCCACCTCTTCCGTAAGCAAGGCCATATTGGTCAATTCGTTGAAATAGCGAACCCCAATAGTTTTTATCCAGTTATCGACTTGTTGCTGAGACTCACTCAGTGTCCATTCGTTTATTACTTCTTCTTGCTTCATGATGAATCAAAAATAGATTGGAAAAAACGCACTCCATGAAAACATTGTGTATTCTGCAATATTTCATAAATAAACAAAGCGATGTTAGCACATTCATTTGCCTGCACCAATTCCTGCCATAGAATCCATTTGATTTGGTACTGATAAGGTGTGTAGTATCGAAGCACTAGGCACCCTACTTAAACCAACTTCAGTAATTAAAG
>JBJTRD010000446.1:0-6517 GCA_046075945.1 Flavobacteriales bacterium | reverse complement strand
CATGTTCCGTACTCCCCTCTCCACTGGAGAGGGGCTGGGGGTGAGGCGAAGTGCGAGGGGTGAAATGTGAGGTGAAACGGATGTGCAGCTGTGTGTCGTTTAATGAACGAGCCCACGAATTCATTCGTGGGGTTCCGTAGTGGCATTTTGGCCGCATCACACCGTAAAAAACCGAGGAGCAAAAAGCCCATTTTTCGCCTTAAAAATCTCCAAAACAAGCATCGATCTCCTCCCTCGGAAAAAATTACGTCTTAGATTGGCTGAAACCCTTGTAAAATCAACCCTTTCAAAGCATGAACGAATTGTGAAAAAATAGCGCTTTTTTCTGCTGTTTTACTGGACTTTAGGCCGATTCCCGATGTATATTCGTGCACCTCAAAAAAAGGCCTTCAAATCGTCTTTTTTCAGGTCAAAATCACCTCAACTATAATTCGTATTAAAAAGTGGAAGAAAGCATTGTTATGAGCGAAGAAACCAAGGTCGCGTCGGGCTATACCGCCGCTAATATTCAAAGTCTGGAAGGAATGGAACACGTGCGTATGCGCCCGTCGATGTACATCGGCGATACGGGCGTACGCGGATTGCATCACCTCGTGTATGAAGTGGTCGACAACTCCATCGACGAAGCACTGGCCGGACATTGCAACACCATCGGTGTTACCATCAACGAAGACAACTCCATCACCGTAACCGACAACGGCCGTGGTATCCCAACCGATATGCACGCCAAAGAAAAAGTGTCGGCCTTGCAAGTGGTTATGACCAAAATTGGCGCGGGCGGTAAATTCGATAAAGGCTCATATAAAGTATCAGGCGGATTGCACGGCGTGGGTGTTAGTTGCGTGAACGCTCTTTCCACACACTTGCATGCCACCGTTTATCGCGACGGCAAAATAACCGAGCAGGAATACAGCATTGGTAAACCTCTCTACCCTGCGCGTGAAGTCGGTCCTACCGATAAGCGCGGCACCACTGTTACCTTCAAGCCGGACGCATCGATCTTCGATATCACCGAATACAACTACGTAACGCTGGCCACTCGTTTGCGCGAACTTTCCTTTCTCAATAAAGGCATTAAACTCACGCTCACCGATAAGAGAGAACTCGCCGAAGATGGCACACCTAAAGCAGAAACGTTTTTCTCTGAAAACGGATTGGAAGAATTCGTGAAATTCCTCGATGAGACTCGTCCGCCCATCATCCAGAAAATCATTCACATGGAGCGCACAGACGGCGATATTCCCGTTGAAGTAGCCATGGTGTACAACGATTCATTCAACGAGAACATTTACTCGTATGTAAACAATATCAATACGCACGAGGGCGGAACACACCTAAGCGGTTTCCGTCGTGGATTAACTACCACATTGAAAAATTTCGCTGAAAAAAGCGGTCTTCTCGAAAAGCTGAAAATCGAAATTTCTCCCGACGACTTCCGCGAAGGCTTAACAGCAGTAGTTTCTGTGAAAGTTGCAGAACCGCAGTTTGAAGGGCAAACCAAAACAAAACTCGGCAACAAGGAAGCGGTTGCTCCGGTGAGTCAGGTGGTAAGCGAAATGCTGGAAGCCTATCTCGAAGAAAACCCAAGCGATGCCAAGCAAATTGTTCAGAAAGTAGCCTTGGCCGCACAAGCCCGTCACGCTGCGAAAAAAGCACGCGAAATGGTACAGCGCAAAGGTGTTGGCGGTGGTGGCGGATTGCCCGGAAAACTCGCAGACTGCGCCGAAAAGGATCCAACAAAGTCGGAGCTCTTCCTGGTGGAGGGCGACTCGGCCGGTGGAACAGCCAAGCAAGGCCGCGATCGTAACTTCCAGGCCATTCTTCCATTGCGCGGTAAGATTCTCAACGTTGAGAAGGCCATGCAGCATAAGATTTTCGAAAACGAAGAAATCCGTAACATGTACACTGCACTCGGTGTAACCATCGGAACGGAAGACGATTCGAAGGCGCTGAATCTGGCCAAGCTGCGTTATCACAAGATCGTAATCATGTGCGATGCCGATATCGACGGCTCACACATCGAGACACTCATACTCACTTTCTACTTCCGCCACATGAAAGAACTCATCGAGCGCGGACACATTTACATTGCCACTCCCCCACTCTATCTGGTGAAGAAAGGCAATCGTGCAGAGTATGCATGGAATGACGAACAACGCGACGCACTCATCAACGAGATGAAAGGTGCCAGCGATGCCAACGTCAACGTGCAACGCTACAAGGGTCTTGGAGAAATGAATGCCGAACAGCTGTGGGAAACCACCATGAACCCGGCCAACCGTACCCTTCGCCGTGTGACTATCGATAACGCCGCTGCTTGCGACCACATCTTCTCCATGCTCATGGGTGATGAGGTACCACCACGCCGTGCGTTTATTGAAGCCAATGCGAAGTATGCGAAGATTGACGCGTAAGAAATGGCGAATGACAAATGGCGAATGGCGATTGACAGGGCATCGGTGGCCGAGCGGAGTCGAGGCTGGTGACAAATAAAAGGGCTCACCTAAGATATCTTAAGTGAGCCCTTTTGATTATCGCATCTGACCATTTTTCATTAGTCATTAGTCATTACTTCACAAATTCCCTTCCTTCCACATTCAACACCTTGGTGTATTTCTTCAATGAACGAAGTACAATGAAAATTATAAACGACGCGCTCAATGCATACAACCAGAAAGGTGTAAACAGATCGCGCCAAGTGGAAAACCCATAGTGCACAAAATTCTTCATGGCATCCAGCAAGGCGAAAGAAAGAAAAATGGCGAAGAAACCATTGTATTCCCGTTTCAGCACATTGCGCATGGAGAATTGAACGCCGGATGATTTCCACTGCATGAGCCGAGGCCAGAACGCCGGTACTTTCGCTGACCAGTCGAGGTACGTTTGACCGAATTTTTTTCGAAGGAAAAACTCCTCTGCAAACATGATGCGCTCATAATACACCCAGAACAAAAGAGAGCACACCAGCGTGAACCACCAATTGCCCACATAGATGATAATACCCAGCCACATGAAGAAATTGCCCAGATACAATGGGTGACGCACCACAGAATAAATGCCCTTCGTGTTGAGTACCTCGGCCACCTGTCCTTCTTTCGTATTACGTCCGCTCGTTCCCTTGGGCGTGTGACCAATTGTAATGGCTCGGATTAGCTGCCCAAAAAGCGATACCCCTATGCAAGCAAGAGCCCATGCCTGGGAATACATCGGCATGTGAACATCCGCTTCGAAAAGAATGACCAGCGCCGCCATCACATACAACACCAGTGGTAGAAAACTTCTCCAACGGAACAACCAACTGCCCGAACGATCCAATTCTTCGATTAATGCCATGGGGCAAAAGTAACAAGAACGCTCTGCAGAAGAATCCGACCCATTGCACTTGCAATTGTTGCAGACTTGCCCCAAGTAATGGATCTATGATTCCGGCACTTTTCAAAAACCGCCGCATGGATAAGTAATCCATGAGAACATGATGTATTCCGTTTATTTTCCTTTTATTTGTGATGCCGCAACAAAATTCATTTCACATGTTTCAACATCCTCGCATACTCACACTGCTCGCATCAGTTTTCACCTTTTCAACCCTGATGGTGCAAGCGCAATATGAATACTCAGCTTTTAATCTGACAGGCTTAGCGGCGGCCACTCCCTTCGCCCGCGACTATCAAACCCTGACGGTCAATCCGGGCAATCTCGACATGGAAACCGGCTATGAGCAGCGTAGAACCACAGGTATGTTGGACTTCGCTTTTTCGACTTACACAGAACTCCTCAACCGTCAACAAATGATTGATGGTATTACCGGAAAAGCCACGAACATTCCGTTAACGTATTCCGAGCAGTTGGCAAAGGTGGACGAACTCACCATGAAACCCACAGCCATCGATGCTGACTTCATGACTTTAGGCACTTCAATTAAGACCGAGAACGCCGGTACATTCGCATTCAGCGTGCGCGATAGAGTGGACTTTTATTCGCGCATCGACCGCGCTCTCACTGAACTTCTATGGATGGGAAACCAATCGTCGTACTTCGATTCATTGGTTGTTCTGGCTTCTTCCGGCGCTGATTCCGTTATTGCACGTCCCGAAAATTTTGACCCGTCGCAATACACGGTACTCGCAGCCTTTATAGACCCCAATCAGGCAGCCCCCATCAAACAACTCATCGGTAATTCGGAAATCGGGTTCACCTGGTACAGAGAATTCAACTTAGGGTATGGAAAACGTATCATCGATAATAACGCTTTTAAAGCATACCTCGGACTCGCGGGTAAATATCTCATGGGGCAAGGCATTGTCCAATTGAGCGGATCCACGGGTCAGGCATTCAGTTCTCTATCTCCTGTGTTCAAGTTGAACTACACAGTCGTTGACAGCCTTACCAGCAATCCTTCCGGCCTTGCACCCGATGCCGGAGCATTAACACCTGTAGGACATGGTTTTGGCTTCGACGCAGGAGCAACATTTCTCATTAAAGAGCACTTCATCCTGAACGCCGCCATTAACGACATAGGTCAAATGACATGGAACGGAAACGTCTATGAATTGGGGGATGGTAAGATTACCACCATCGATGGAATCGGTATTGAAAGTGAAGACATCGTGTCGACGCTCAACACATTCAACGGTCTCGATGCGCTGCTTACATGGAAAGGCGAAGAATCCAGGACATCAAGACTTAGTTCGACAGCGCGCATCGGAATTGGATATGAAGTATTGCAGCGACTGCGCATTGGTATGGATATCATATCCCCTATGAACGACAACAAGGCCAATCTGCAACGCGGAGCAATCAATGCTGGTATAGAATATTCTCCACGGCCTTGGATCCATCTTCAAACCGGTATAGCAGATGGCGGTAATTATGGATTTAAAATGCCCGTAGGAATCTACTTTACCGTGGGAAAAGGCCGAAGCGAATTTGGAGTTGCCACTCGCGACCTACTTTCCTATTTTCAAGATGAAAATCCAACAATTTCAATGGCGCTTGGATTTTTGCGATTCCGCTATTGAACTATTCAGCGTGAACTGCGAGCCGAGCGGATTGTTTTGATTTTCGAAAATGAAAACAATCATTTCTTACTTCATAATGATAGCCGCTTGCGTGGCTTGTTCTCACACTGCATCTACCCAACATAAACTCGACCTTCCACCCATGAATACGACTTCTGACTCCATTGAAATTGCCACATTCGGCGCAGGTTGTTTTTGGTGTGTCGAAGCTGTTTATCAGCAGGTAAATGGAGTTCTGAAAGTGGAGAGTGGATATGCCGGCGGAAGTATAAAGAACCCATCCTACAAAGAAGTTTGTTCAGGCAGAACGGGACATGCAGAAGTCTGTCAAATTACATTCGACCCACGCATTGTCAGCTTCAATGAATTACTCGAAATATTTTTTGGTGTGCACGATCCTACCACACTCAATCGACAAGGCGGTGATGTAGGCACTCAATACAGGTCGTCCATCATGTATCATTCAGAAGCGCAAAAAGCTTCCGCCGAATTGGCCGTGAAAGCCGCCAACGCCAGCGGTAATTGGCCCGACCCCGTAGTGACAGAAGTTGTTCCTTACGATACGTTTTATCGCGCCGAAGACTACCACATGGATTACTATAATCTCAATGGAGAGCAACCCTATTGTCAGATGGTCGTGAGACCAAAAGTGGAGAAATTCAAGAAGACCTTTTCAGAGTACTTGAAAAAGTAACATCATTTCGTGATGCGGTTGGGGCGAATGATTATTTCGCTGATAACACCACCTTCAGAAGCTTCAATTGCATGGGCAACCTGCTCAGCAATCATTTCCGGGCGCAGGCCGGCAGCGAAATACTCCTTGTATTGCGATAACATATGCGGATTGGAGGTACTATCAATAAACGGCGTATCGACAGAGCCGGGGCTAATAGTGGTAACACGCACTTTATCGGGCAGCTCCAATCGGATACTATGGCTGATTGCGATTAGCGCGTGCTTGGTAGCGCAGTAAACGCCAGAGTTCGGAAATACCTGATGCGAGGCCAACGAGCCCAGGTTGATAATATGTCCCTTGCTTTCAATAATCGCCGGCAGAGCAACATGCAAGCAATTCAGTACGCCTTTGATATTGACGTCCACCATGGTGTGCCACTCCTCTATCTTACCACCTATCAGCGTATCGAAATACCCAAGCCCTGCATTGTTGATGAGCACATCCACTGATCCATTTGACCGAACGAAAGCTTCAATAGAAGACTTCACTTGACTGTAATCTGTCACATCGCACGTAATCACTTCACATCGCTCGCCCAACTCTTTGGCCAGTGCATTCAACTTATCAGTGCTGCGGGCCATCAAGCCCAAATGATGCCCTTTGGAATGAAGTAATCGAGCTGTGGCTGCGCCAATTCCGGAACTCGCACCGGTGATGAGGATGTTTTTCATGCGGCAAAGATGGGGATTCTAATTGGGGATTGGGGACTGGAGACTGGAGACTGGGGACTAGGGAGTGGAGACTTGAAGGCCAACTTGCAACC
>JBJTRD010000445.1:0-2070 GCA_046075945.1 Flavobacteriales bacterium | reverse complement strand
AGCCTGCATGTTGCCTTTGGTGTCAAAAAAAAGGAGGCTATCGTTAGCGACAGCCTCCTTTAAAGTCTATTGAATGAGCTATTATTTGCTGATTATGATTTTAATGTATTTAACGCGTTCGCCTGCGGATAATTTACCGATGTAAATTCCATTCGCAAGGGTTTCAGCATTGAAGCGAACTATCTGTGTTTCGCCTCCAAATAGTTGACCATTGAAGATGTTTGTCACTAACTCTCCCGTGCTGGAGTAGATATCGAGTGATCCTTTTGAATCTATTGTACTATAGAACTCGATAGTTGCTTCATCCCCCATTGGGTTGGGATAAGAAGTCAACTCTAAACGACCTTCCAAGGATTCAAATGTTTGTTCAACCTCTGAATATTCCATCGCACGAGTTTCGTTGCAAGTGCCGAAGGAAACTGCAATTCTGCATCCATCAAATCCGTTATTGATTGCGTCAACCGCGGCATTGATATCAGAAATTGTCATACCCGCAGGCACACTTCCTCCCAAAGCTTGGTTGGCAAGCTCGAACAACTTACCCACAGTCTTTGGGCTAATGTGATTCCAAACATTACTTGGAATACAGAAGGTCCTTTCGGTTCCGGCAATCGGAGTTCCATTGGTGCATGAGGAAGCCTTGGCTGTTGTGAATTGGTTTCCGGATAACAAGAAAGATGATAGCCCCGCACTGTTGCGTATGTTCAGCCCCAGAGCAATGGTCTGACCCACCAAAACGCTAACAAACTTGCCATTAGCTAGGTAGCCGGAGCCCGTTGCGGTAGCGCAGGTTACATTGCCAACCGGTAAAATGCTTGCTGTGGAACCTGAAGGCATCTTTGAATTCAGGCATGACCCCTCTCCTGTCCCTATAGTAATAGAGCGATTAGTTGTAGGCGTACCAATAATAAGGCTTCCGAATGCAAGCGCTTGTGTAATTACCTGAGAAACGCTTTGCTGACTGCAGTTTTTACCCTTACCACCGTAGAATCCTTGGGTGTAGGTGCATTGTTGCATGCTTACGCTATTGAACGTCACACAGCATGAAGTACTGCAGCCATATTGGTTAGTGATAGTTACACAGAAAGAGCCTGGTGTCCCTGAATTTCCGGCAGTATAAGTAATACAATTGCTACTATTGCCTGCAGTAATTGACCAACCATTTCCACTTACTGTCCAAGAATAGGTGTAGTTGCTGTTGGCTGCAACACACAGTGTGTTTCCTGCAGATCCTGTCATCGGAAGTGTCGCTGGTATTGCTAAGTCACAAATCGGATTTTGTATAACCGTTACAGTAAAGTTGCATGATGCGGTATTACCACATGCGTCCACCGCATTAGCCAATACAACTGTATTACCAACCGGGAAGTTGAAATCACAAGCATAGTTATAATTAACTTGAACGATTGCATTCGTACAATTATCTGTAGCAGTAGCATTACAAATATTGGTTGTGTTGCAGTCACCCGCCACAACATTCTGAGGGCAAGTGATAACCGGTGGAGTGTTGTCAAACACAGTAATAGTTTGAGCACACGTTGAGACGTTACCACAAACATCCGTTGCGCGATATGTGCGCGTAATTGTGTAGCGGTTAACACACGTTTGATTTGAAACAACATCGGCGTCAACTGTTATTACTGGAGAACCTCCACAGCCGTCACTAGCGGTTACTAGATTTACATTCGGTGCGGGCACTTCCGCGGTGCAACCCACGGTGATATTCATTGGGCATTGCATTACAGGGCCATTTTGATCATTTACCAAAATGAGCTGTGAACACTCGGAGCTATTACCGCAATCATCAGTAGCGCGATAAGTGCGAGTAATGGTATAGCGATTTGCGCATGATTGATTGCTGACCACGTCACCAACCCAAATAATGGTTAGTGCATTGTCGCAAGCATCGCTGGCAGTAACTAATGATGTATTAGGTGCAGGCACATTCTGAGCACAATTCACTTGTACTGTAGCCGGACATGAAATCACTGGAGCAGTGATATCCTGTACATTGATGGTCTGTGATGCTGTAGAAGAGTTTCCGCAGTCATCAGTAGCAGTCCATGTGCG
>JBJTRD010000444.1:0-2688 GCA_046075945.1 Flavobacteriales bacterium | reverse complement strand
CAGCAAATTGGCCTTACCAATTTTAGAGCACTCGAGCAGAAACGCACGTTCGAAGAAGACTACACCGCGCAAGGCAACAAGCCGGAGTTCAAGGAGTATGCAGGGGTACTCCCCAAATTGAAGTCACTCTACGAACAGGTGAATAGCGTGAATTTTGAGGCTCAGCTTTTTGTCGAGTATATGTATTACGGTCCTGAGTTATTCAACTTCAGTTATCGCTTTCATGATTTAGTGGTGAATTACGATACGCTGCAGGCTCAGGGAAAACTGCAGGCAACGATTGAAGAGTTGAAAAAGGGTGCACGCACATTCTATAAAGATTTTGATTTATCGACAGAGATGGAGATTTATGCGCGCTTGCAACCTTTATATGAACAGAAATATACTATTCGAGGCGAGGCCGACAACGTGCCATATGTTTCTGAATCTGATCGCATTTCATATTATACTAAGAGCGTCTTCAGTGACTCCACCATGCTTTTCAAGTTGCTCGATAAACCGGGCAAAAGCATGTTGAAGAAAATGAAGGGTGACTATTTCTACTCGCATGCTCAATGGATGTTTGACGACTACAATACACGCGTTCGCCCTGCGCTGGGTGACTTCAACAAGCAAATTGATTTCTGGATGCAGAAGTACACGGAAGGAATGATGAAGATGTTTCCGGGTAATTATTGGGCAGACGCCAATAGTACATTGCGTATTTCCTATGGCAAGGTAGAAGGCAGTTTCCCGCGCGATGGGGAGCATTATACACCACATACAACCGCCGATGGTATTCTGCAGAAATATTATACAGGGAATCCCGATTTTGTAATTGGCTCCCGCTTGAAGTCGTTGCTCCAGGCGCGTAATTATGGCGACTACGGTGCAGGAGGTGAGCTGAATGTTTGCTACACCGGAAGCAACCATACCACGGGCGGCAACAGTGGTTCTCCCGCTTTGAATGCGAAGGGGGAGCTCACCGGTATCAACTTCGATCGATCATGGGAAAGTACGATGAGCGACATCATGTACAATCCGGAAATCTGTCGGAATATAATGGTCGACATTCGCTATGTATTGTGGGTCATTGATGTGTATGCAGAAGTCGATTATTTGCTGAATGAAATGACTATTGTTCGCTAAGTCGCATGGATAATGGAATCGTCAAGCAACTTACCCGCATGAAATACGACCTGGAGCGACGCTTCGGGGTTGTGCGTATTGGTTGTTTCGATTGCTATGTTGATCATCACCACAATCGGTTGTGCGACATGAACGTCTATGTAGAACTGGAAAAGCCGCTGGGATGGAAACTTTTTGAACTGAAGGAGCATCTCGAGGAAAAGCTGGGTATTCATATCGACATACTAACATCACGTGGTATAAAGCCGGCCCTTAAAGAGGAAATAATGTCCGCTATTCACTTTGCATGAACGGAACTTCTGCCCGATACGATTTTTATCTCGATGCCATGCTTTTGTCCATGAGAAAGATTCGCGCCTATACGGCCGATTTTAAATCGTTCGAGGATTTTGATCGCGATGAACTGGTAAAGGACGCAGTTATTCGAAACTTCGAAATAATGGGGGAAAGCGTCAAGCATGTTCCATTCAATTTTCAACGGAAGCACCGGGAAATCCCGTGGAACCATATCATAGCACTTCGAAATTTTATTGTCCATGAATTTTTTGATGTGGATGATGAAGTCTTGTGGGAAATAATACAGACCGACCTTTCCCGAAATATCGCTGACCTGGAAGAGATTGTTTCTCGCCGATGATAGTGTGTTGACGCACATCAGCGTATTTGTAGTATTTGGTCATAGCATCACCCTTTCCGATTGTCGCATTCTTGTATCGTCAAACGACAACAAAAAGAAACTTCAATGATTACGCACAACACCTCTATTGAAAGTTGCATAGCATGTATGATAGCATGAAAGCTGTAGAAGATGCTTCGAGGCCTGCCGACAATGCGTAGCCATCTGCAATGTCGTGGCGGAAGAGTGTGTATGAGTGAACTCATCTGAGAGAGGGGAGGAGGCCGGCGGCTTACTCCCTGTCTCATTTTATTGTAATGGGAATTGTAGGTTAAAAAAAAGGCCCTGTTTGGGCCTTGAGATGTGTCACCGTAGGGAGTCGAACCCCAAACCTCTTGATCCGTAGTCAAGTGCTCTATCCAGTTGAGCTACGGTGACAACTGTGTTTGTCGGAATTACTTCTTTCAAACGGGCCGCAAATATAGTTCGACATTGCACACTTGCAAATGTTTCTTTAATACATGTGAATTCCACACTCTTTAACCACTTCACTCTTTCACCACTTCACAAATAGATTTTACTTCTTCCTCAACAATTTCAACTCCGTGAAATCAAAGTCCGGATTATCGACCACCACCTTCAGTTCTTCCGGTTTGCCGTCGACACCGATAATGAATGTGGCTTTGCCTTTGGGCAACATCATTTGGGTCGTCCAACTTAACTCAAATGTGTCATAATGCCAGTGGGTGAGTTGTCCCTTAAAGAGGGCCGTTGGTTCGAATGTTATTTTCAATCCTCCAAAAGGAGTTAGCGGTTGGTCATCCATGGTTATTAGCACGTCACCATACATTTCACTTGAATAAATGCCGCAGTAATTGGCTAGTGGAAGTGATAGTCGGGTTCCCTTGGCACGAGCCGCTTCATCTTCAGACAACGCTTTCTTT
>JBJTRD010000443.1:0-15473 GCA_046075945.1 Flavobacteriales bacterium | reverse complement strand
GTACTTAGCCATGGCCGATTCCTTGGTCATCCTCATTTTGTGATTCTTCATATAAGCAGCCTGATACAATAATGCCTCTGCAGCCTGTATCTCAGTTTCCATATCGGCCAGCTTAAAAGCGATTGCCTGAAAATTTGCGATGGGCTGCCCGAATTGCTCACGCTCCTTTGCGTACTTAACGGAAGCTTCGAAAGCGCCCTTTGCAATACCCATGGCCAAGGCACCAATACTGATACGACCGCCGTCCAAAATTTTCATGGCTTGCTGAAAACCCTTCCCTACTTCGCCGCACACCTGACTTTTGTGCACACGGCAATTATCGAATATGAGCTCGGCGGTTTCACTGGCGCGCATGCCCAATTTGTTCTCTTTCTTTCCTCCGGAAAAACCGGGTGTTCCGCGTTCAATAATAAAAGATGTTATACCGTGCGAGTCGAGCAAATCACCCGTACGCACAAGCACTACCGCCACTTCACCCGAAATACCATGTGTAATCCAGTTCTTCGTACCATTTATAACCCAGTAGTCGCCATCTTGAACAGCGGTACATTTCATACGCATTGCATCACTGCCGGTGTTGGCCTCTGTGAGGCCCCAGGCTCCTATCCACTCACCACTTGCCAATTTCGGCAAATACTTCTGCTTTTGCTCTTCGCTGCCAAACTCCAATATATGATTGGTGCAAAGTGAATTGTGCGCTGCTACCGAAAGACCGATAGAGCCGCACACCTTAGCCACTTCCTCAATTACCGATATATATTCGAAATAGCCAAGTCCAGAACCCCCATATTCCTGTGGCACCAGCACGCCCATCAGTCCCAGCTCGCCCATTTTCCGAAACAGATCGCGTGGAAATTCCTGTGATTCGTCCCAAGTCATGACATGCGGACGTACTTCTTTGTCGACAAAATCGCGCACCATTTGCGCTATCATCAACTGACTTTCTGATTTTTCAAAGTTCATTGCTTTGCTTAAATAAGAGGATGTGTTGAATTGATTGAACAGTCTCAGCGACCGCACAGTTCATTAAAAGCGTGCAAAGGTAGTAACGGCATTGCTGTAAGCCTGCATTCGCTCCATTCCTTTGAGAAAACTTAATTCAACCAAAAATTGAAATCCGGCCACTTCCGCACCCGCCTGATGCACCAACTTGGCAGCTGCCTCGGCCGTTCCGCCCGTAGCAAGGACATCGTCGTGAATCAGAACCCTTTGACCGGCCTTTAAGGCATCCCTGTGCATTTCTATAGTGCTGCTACCGTATTCTAAATCGTAGGAAATGCTGTGACACGCGCGCGGCAGTTTGCCCTTTTTACGCACCATCACGAAGGGAACACCCAACCGCATCGACAAAGGAACCGCAAGCAAAAAACCTCTGCTTTCGAGTCCGACAACTGCGTCGATTTGCTGATTGCGACAAGCTGCTTCCATCGCATCGAGCAAGTCGTTCAACAAAGCGGGATCCTGGAATACCGGTGTAATATCTTTAAATACGATGCCCGGCGATGGGAAATCATGCACATCGACCATTGCGTGTTTAATACGTTCTTCCAAATTCATAGTTCGCAAAATTCAGCGAACTTCCACGTAATCGCGCATCTTTTCGAAAGTTATTTCATCGATTAGCAAGCATTTCGTCAAATCGGCCAATTGACTAAATGGTCCATGCTTTTCTCGATAGGCCAGCAGTCCGCGCGCTTGAGACCTCGACAGATAAGGATGTTTCAACAGTGCATCCAGACTCACTGTATTCACATCGATTCGACGCACCAGCGAGGTATCGATAACCAGATATGGACGAATTGTATCGAGTTTACCGGGTGTTAACCTATAAACCTCCAGCAGTTGATCGGTCGAAAAATAACCTCCCAACTTCTCACGATACTCTACAATTTTCCTGGCCAAAAAAGGACCAATGGCAGGTAAAGCGCACAGTTCCAAAGTATCGGCTGCATTGAGCTCCACCATTCGACTCCGCTTGAATACGGGGCTGTAATTGCGAGGCACCAACGTATCCGTTCTAAATCGCGACCTGGCGCCTGCGTTCGAATAATTTCCGACGAATCGATGATCACCTTCACCGGAATCCGGCGGAAGAATGACGGCGCTCTGCCATTCCACAGGAATAGAAAAAGGTACGACCGATGGCTCAACGCACCGGAAATACACGATTCGACCCACTGCGATGAAAACCAGAATGCATGTTAGAGCGAGGAATCCTCGTTGTTCTGAGCGGGTGAACGTGAACGCTTCACGCCAATTGTATCGGTTACTTTCCATGCTGCAAAGCTTCATGAAAGCGCCGAAAAGCCTTATTCCCCGGGCCTATAAGTTATTCCTATCCCCAGGAAATAATATTCCTGTAGCGAAGCGCAGCAATGTTTATTTGCCCGCGTTCATTTCTAACTATCTTTGCGCTTCAGTATGATGAAAGTCCTTCTGAAGTCAGCACTGATATACGACCCCACATCGCCGTTGCATGGCAAGAAGCGCGATGTGTTGATTCAAGGTAATCGTCTCCTTTCTGTTTCTACTGAACTATCTGATTCAAAAGCGAAAACCGTCAACGGAAAAGGTTGCGTCGTAACGCGCGGCTGGACGGATTTGACCGCCCGGTGTGGTGAGCCCGGTGCTGAATAGAAAGAAGATTTTGAGAGTCTAATTCGCGCCGCGCGGCGCGGCGGATTTGCCCGTGTGGCGCTCCTGCCATCGAACCACCCTGTTACAGACAACAAATCGGCCGTGCGTTTCATCAAGGAGCATTCAGCCGACGGAATAGAACTACTTCCTATAGGAGCGCTTTCACAAAAAGCCGAGGGCAAGCAACTGGCCGAAATGTTCGATATGCAACAAGCCGGTGCTGTCGCCTTTAGTGATGACAGAGGAGCAGTAGGTACGGAGCTGTTGTGTCGGGCCTTAGAATACACCCGCAATCTGAACGGAGTTGTGATGGTGCTGCCATGGGACCGAGGTTTAAATGGGCACGGCCAAATGCATGAAGGGCCGGTAAGTGTTTCACTCGGAATGAAAGGAATTCCGGCGGCAGCTGAAGAAATCAGGGTACAGCGCGATATAGAGCTCTTGCGTTATAGCGGAGGCCGATTGCATTTCATGCTTATTTCGACAGCCCGCAGTGTTGATCTCATTCGCAAGGCCAAGCGCGATGGTTTGCAAGTGACCTGCGCCGTGGCTGCACATCAGCTGCTGTTCACTGATGAGCAGCTGACAACCTTCGACACCAACTACAAAGTAATGCCCCCCTTCCGAAGTAAAGACGACCGCAAAGCGCTTATCGCAGGCCTAAAAGACGGCACCATCGATGCCATTGTGAGCGACCATTGCCCGGAAGATGTTGAGCACAAAGTGCGCGAATTCGAAGATGCAAATTTTGGAATAAGCTCCATCGAATCTTCTTTCTGTGCCGCCTTCACTGCATTAGAGAAGTACATGTCGGCCGAAGAAATCGTCGAGAAGTTCACCACGGGCCCAGAGGCTATTCTCGGTCTATCACCGACGTCTATCACCGACGAAAAGAACATTCCGATAAGTTTTCTATTCACCGAAACCGACACGCATTTCACTCGCGAAAACTGGCAATCCAAATCGGCCAACAGTCCGGTAATTGGAAGGACGTTGAGGGGGGCTGTTTTGGGGACTAGGTACTAGGTACTAAGTACTGAATACACATTCAAAACAATATGGTTCTTGCGAGTTGAGTTTATTAAATCTGCACTAACTTTCAGTCCCCAGTCCCCTTTCATTAACCATTTTTCCCAATCTCGCTCATCCCTAATTCCCCTGCCCTGCTATCTTCGCGACGCCTATGAAATTTGTACATCCGGAAATGCTTTGGGGAATGCTGGCAACGGCCGTTCCCATTATCGTGCACTTGTTCAATTTTCGCAGGTTTAAGAAGGTCTATTTCTCGAATGTAGAATTCCTAAGAGAAATAAAGCAGGAAACACAGAGCAAGCGGAACCTGAAGCACTTACTAATACTGGCCAGCCGTATGCTGGCTATTGCCGCCATTGTGCTGGCATTCGCTCAGCCCTACATCCCACAACCGGGAGTTGCGGAAAAACCGGGAGGCACCGCAGTATCCATATATATCGACAACTCTTTCAGCATGCAAGGCGCCGGTAAAGATGGTGCGATGCTCGACCTTGCCAAAAACAAAGCGCTTGAAATTGTTGAGTCTTTTGGTCCTTCCGATAAATTTCAATTGCTGACAGGTGATTTCGAAGGCCGGCATCAGCGTTTGGTTAGCAAAGAAGAAATGACCTCGCTCATTCAGGAGGTGGACTTATCGCCTGCCGCCAGAAAGCTGAGCGAAGTGGCAACACGTCAGCGCGATGCACTGAACACGTCAGGACTTGAAAAACGTCATGCATTCATTCTAACCGATCTTCAGAATTCGGTAACAGACACCGAAGCGCTAATCAACGACACTACGTTAAGAGTAACCGTTGTTCCTGAACTACCTGAAATTAGAAGCAATATCTTCATCGATTCCGTTTGGTTTGAAACACCCGTGCGTCAAATCAACCAACCCGAAATATTGCATGCCCGTGTAGTCAATACGGGCCGGGAGGATATCGAGTCGCTCCCCATGCAGCTCATCATCAATGGCACGCAAAAAAGTGTTGCATCAGCCTCACTGCCGGCTTCATCAAGCACTACAATCGATATCACTTACACCAACACAGAGCCCGGTTTCAAGAATTGCTCTCTAGTAATCGACGACGCATCGATCACAGTAGACGATGCCTACTACTTCAGCTACAATGTGGCCGAAAAAATTCGGGTGAAGGAAATTCTTGGAAGCACCGCGTCAACGCAGGCTGTAAAAGCTGTATTTCAGGACGACCCATTTTATGAATGGACGAGCATGAATGAATCGGCCATCGACTATAGCCAATTTACGGGCACCGATCTCATCATCATCAATCAGCTACGCTCCATTTCATCCGGCATGGTCAATGAACTCGCTGCCTTCATGGAAGCAGGCGGGAGTGTATTGATGGTACCGGCGTCGGAGAGCATACTCAACGAATATAACATGGCCTTGAACTCTTGGAAGTGCGGCAGTATCATAGGTAAAAGCTCCTCACCAATGCCGGTAACCGCTGTCAATTACGATCATTATATTTTCAAAGAAGCTTTTCAGCGATCGTCAGGTTCTATTGATTTACCTGTGGCGAATTCCTTTTATAACCTTACCATCAGCTCGAGCGGCTTGGCCGAACCCATGCTGACACTTCAAAACGGCAATCCATTCTTGGTTTCAGCATCGATAGGTCATGGTCGATTTTATTTCTCGTGTGTTGCTCTCTCAATTGATGAAACCAACTTTACACAACACGCATTCTTCCCTGCCACGTTGGTTCGCATTGCCGAGTTCTCACAACCAACGTCTCAGCTGAGCTACACACTAGGCCGTGAAGAAGCCATTGTACTTCGCAACATTCAAGTGCAAAACGATGAAACGTTTAGACTTTCCAATATTAGTTCGAATGCAGAGGTCATACCCGAGCACCGAAATGCCGGTAACCAGGTAGAAGTTTTTGTGCACAGCGATTTACAGCAGGCAGGCAATTATCTCTTGAAGAGCGGCGACCAAGCAATGCAACCACTTTCCTTCAATTACAATCGCATAGAATCGTACAATGAAACAATGGCTGTAGACGATTTCATGAACCGGTTGAAAGAACGTAATTTCACGAACTGGTCCATATTGGAAGGAGATACAGAAGCCATTGGCGCAGCTGCCACAACCATTGAAAACGGCCAAAAATTCTGGCTGAATCTCATTGTGTGGGCACTCATTTTTCTTGCAATAGAGATTCTTCTCATCAAATTCTGGCGTTGACAAATCGTGCATTTTGAGGGTTTTCAGAGCCTTTGTTGCCTGTCAAATAAACGTATCTTCGGCGCAATAAAATTCTAAGAAGAAGTATGATGAATATTCCCATGGTCGACTTGAAGACCCAGTACCACCGGGTGAAAAACGAAATTGACCGCGCCATTTTAGACGTGGTAGAAAATACCGCATTCATCAATGGTCCTGCTGTAAAAGAATTCCAAACTGGGCTGGAAAAATACATGGATGTGAAGCACGTGATTCCCTGTGCCAATGGAACCGATGCACTTCAAATAGCCATGATGGCGCTGGATCTGAAACCGGGCGATGAAGTGATTACAACATCGTTTACCTTCGTTGCCACTGTTGAAGTAATCGCATTGCTGCAACTTACGCCTGTGCTTGTAGATGCTTTGCCAGGCACTTACAATATCGACCCGGCCGCACTAGAAAAGGCGATAACCCCGAGAACAAAAGCCATTGTGCCTGTGCATTTATTCGGACAATGTGCAGACATGGAAAGCATCCTTCAGATTGCCACAAAGCACCATCTCGCTGTTATTGAAGACAACTGCCAGGCGATTGGTGCATACTACACATTTAGCGATGGCACGCGCAAGCAAGCAGGCACTATGGGTCATGTTGGGACGACCAGTTTCTTTCCTTCTAAAAATCTAGGATGCTATGGAGACGGCGGTGCTATGTTCACCAACGATGACGCACTCGCTGAGAAGTTGCGCATGATATCGAACCACGGAATGAAAGTCCGTTACTACCACGATAGCATAGGAGTGAATTCGCGCCTCGACACCATTCAGGCAGCAGTGCTCAATGTAAAACTCGCCCAACTGAACGACTACATTGCTAATCGTCAGCGCGCGGCAGCGTATTACGACCGCGCCTTTACTAATCACCCGAAGCTAACCATACCGCGTCGTGATCCGAAAAGCACGCATGTATTTCATCAATATACACTTGTGCTAAACGGAGTTGATAGGACAGCATTGCAAGCCAAATTGCAGGAGAAAGGAATTGCATCCATGATCTACTACCCGGTTCCTATGCACATGCAGAAAGCCTACACCGACCCACGCTACAAAGAGGGCGACTTCCCGATAACCGAGGAGCTTTCGCGCAATGTGGTTTCGCTGCCTATGCATACCGAACTCACCGATGAGCAACTTGCTTATATCACAGAAGGAGTACTCGACGCCCTTCAAAATTATAATCGCCTATGTTTACTCTCGAAGCCCGCCACATCCATAAATCCTATGCGAATCATAAAGCGCTCAATGATGTGAGCATTGGGGTGCCCGAGCGAAGTGTTTTCGGCTTGTTGGGTCCTAATGGTGCCGGTAAAACATCGCTCATTCGCATTATCAACCAGATAACCGGCCCCGATACCGGCGAAGTACTTTTCAACGGACGACCGCTGCAGCCGGGCGACGTGGAGCATATAGGCTATTTGCCGGAGGAGCGAGGCTTATATAAAAAAAGGAAAGTGGGTGAGCAATGCATGTACCTCGCTCAATTGAAAGGTCTCCCTGCACGAGAAGCAAATCAACGCCTGAAGGAATGGTTTGAACGTTTTGAAATTGCGAATTGGTGGAATAAAAAAGTAGAAGACCTTTCAAAAGGGATGGCGCAAAAAGTTCAGTTCATCACCACCGTGTTGCACAAGCCCAAATTGCTCATACTCGATGAACCCTTCAGCGGATTTGACCCCATCAACGCAGAGCTTATTCGCCGTGAAATGCTGCGCTTAAAAGATGAAGGAGCGACTATTATACTTTCTACACACGACATGGGCAGTGTAGAGTCGCTGTGCGATAACATCGCCCTTATCAATCGATCACAAGTAATATTGAGTGGTTCTGTTAAAGACATCAAATCGCGCTTTCGCACACAAACCTATCGCATCGATTTTGAAGGAGCGGCCATGGACCTCGGCATTGGTCTTTGGTCACAGTTTGAACTCATCAACACAGTAAAAAAATTGGATGAATCCTATGCTGAGATTAAAATTCCGGCAGAAAAAAATCTCAATGATTTGCTGCAAGTGCTCCTGCCGCACATTCATATTCACGCAGTAAATGAAGTAGTGCCCGATATGGAACAGATATTCATCCAAGCTGTTCAACAATTCAATGCAAGCCATGAATAAGACCCTCCTTATTATACAACGTGAATACCTGAGTAAGGTTAAAAAGAAGAGCTTCTTAATAATGACCATCCTGGGCCCCATCATGTTTGGGGGGCTCATTGTAGGAGTCTCATTACTCGCCGCGAGCGACACAACGCATCATACCGTGTTAATTGCCGATGATCTAGGTTATTTGCTCGAAGATGAAATACTGACCTACCAGCAGGCAGGAGTGGATCGACCCAGATTTCGTAATTCAGAAAAAATATCATTTGATTTTAGGAAGGGAACAGTCGATGCAAAGCAAGAACTTGCTTCGGGCTACTACACAGCAATCATACAACTTTCAGCCATTTCTTATACCGATGGAAAAGTTGAAATGTTTGCCGAAAAAACGCCCAGCATGTCAGTTCAAAACGGTATTGCGCGCGACATTGAAGATGCCCTGGAGTTGTATCGCGCCAAAAAGAACAATATTGCTATCGAAACCTATAAGAGTATCCGACAATCGGTAGATATCAATGTAATCAAACCAAGCGAAGGGAATAAGGAAGACCTGACCTCGATAAAAGCTGGACTGGGCTTTGGATTCGCTATCATCATTTACTTCTTTATTTTCTTTTACGGCGTACAAGTGATGCGAGGCGTAATGGAAGAAAAAACCAACCGCATCGTAGAGGTGATTGTCTCGAGTGTAAAACCCTTCCAGTTGATGATGGGGAAAATTATCGGAATCGGTCTTGTTGGATTAACACAATTCCTCATTTGGGTTGGACTTACAGCGGCTATCGCAGCGTTTGGAGTTGGTGCGCTGCAAAAACAGATTCTCGATAAACAGAAAGAGCAACTGGCAATGTTGGATACATCAGGTGCCATACAAGCTCAAAACATGAGCGATGAAAGTGGAGCCCAGGAAATGCAATCCGATTTATTGGCGGTCTTAACGGAAGTGAATTGGACGGATATGATTGTATCCTTCCTTATTTTCTTCATCTGTGGCTACCTCCTGTACGGCTCTTTATTCGCCGCAATCGGAGCGAGTGTCGACAATGAAACAGATACGCAACAATTCATGATGCCGGTAACACTTCCGCTTGTTTTCGGATACATCGTTTCAACCATGATGATTGAAAACCCGGAGAGCAGCATCGGTCAAATCTTCGCCATCGTGCCCCTCACCTCGCCCATTGTAATGATGGTAAAAACGGCCATAGGTGTTTCCTTCGGCCTGAAACTCCTTTCTATCGCAGTGCTGATAGTGTCTATAATTTTCTTTGTTTGGCTTGCCGGAAAAGTATACCGCGTAGGTATTCTAATGTACGGTAAGAAGACCACGTACAAGGAAATGTGGAAATGGCTGAAGTATTGATCCTGCCTCAGTTCATTATTACAATTCGACGGCGTACAATTTTGCCAGTACTTTCTATCTGAAGAATGTACACCCCGGCAGCCAATGAGCCGACGTCGATAGTTCCGGAAACGACGGGTAGTTCAAATCGCTGACCATTCATTCCGAAAAACCGGACAGTTTTCATTTGAATATCCGAGGAGGTACGAATAAAAATAACGCACTCAGCCGGGTTTGGATAGATATCAATTTCGCTAGATGCCGCATTGGTTATATTGAGTCCTTCAGTCGCTAATGCCAACATCACCGCCTCATACGCATCGACCTTACCCATTCCCCAGCGCACATCGCCAGGGGCACTAATGGGTCCTGTGAACTCATCGGTGCGTGCCGTTGCCATCAGGATTTCTTTAACCTGTGCAGGTGTCAAAAATGGATTGGCATCGAGCAGCAATGCCACAATTCCCGCTACACAGGGCGACGACATCGATGTGCCCGACATACGCGCAAAATCGTATTCGCCCCCATTGAAACTCACATTATCAATTGCCGAATAGTTGTAATCGGTAAACGACGAAATAGAAGAGCACACATTGACCCCGGGCGCTGCGATATCCGGCTTGTGCGTCTCATTAAGCAACGGGCCATAACTCGTAAACGAGGCTATCCCACCACCGAGCAGATTGCCAAAATTGCTGAGATAACGTGCAGAATAAGCCGCTACACTTATGCAAGAACTCGCACATGTAGGCTCGGCAATGCTGTACTGTGAATCGCCATTGACGACAGTCGTTCCGCAGGAAGTAAAGGGCAAACCCCAGTTTCCCACGCCGTTGGCAAGTTCAATGACGTTCCAATAATGAACGATTCCACTTTCAGCACCTGAGTTGAGAATTATCTTCAACGAATTACTTTGATTGCGAACGCGCAGACGCATGTGAGGACGCTGGTTCGTCGGGAAGGAAGCATCGGTCGTAACATTAAAAAACACTGTATCACTTCCTACTACAAGCATCGAGTCGAAATATGCGGGCATGTTGTTCGTCATGAATTGCGCAGTCTCGGCCTGCAACGCATTCAAACTATTATACACCTGGAGTCGTGACCAGAAGGTCTGGTTGGGTTCGCCCCACATTGTAACCGATTCACCCCAATTGTTGGGCTGTGGTGTTTGTGCGTCAAAATTGATGCGCGTTTGAAACTCCGAATTGTTGAACGTATACTTGATGTGATGATCATTGTCGCCGTTGTTACCTGCCGAAGCAACAAACACAACACCCTCATCGCTCATCTGATCGATCACCTGCGACAGCAGCGAGGTGCCATCGAGCGTTCCCATGTACGTGAGGCCCCAACTCATATTTATGACCAATCGCTTGCCTTGTGCCTGTGCCACTTGCTGCATCCAATGAAAACCATCGACAACAGAAGCTGCGTCAATCAAAAACGTGGTGAATAAAAATCCGGCGGCCGGTGCCATGCCCCGATACTGTATACCGGCTCCTCCCCCGCCCGTTATGCCGGCTACGTGCGTGCCGTGTGTCCCGAAACTATAGATGTTCGCCGTATCTCCGCCGGCAAGCATGAGCTCCTCAGGCGTTTCATATACAGTTCCGTAGTTGTATCCCGACGGATGTGGACCCGAGTTTTTGAACTGATCCCATGCAGCTACCACACGCGATTGTTGCAACAGCGTGTCGTAAAACATGGGATGCGTATAATCGAAACCCCAGTCTGTAACGCCTATTAGTACATTTTCACCATCGAATCCTTCCGGCAGTCCTGCTCCGAAATACACACTATCGACCCCCACATCATAACGCACCCGATCGAGTGCCGGAGCAACCTTAGAAGGTATTTCCACATACGAAAAAACACGTTCGAGTTGAACATTCGAAAGCGCCGACATCGGAATCTTTGCAGTGGTTATTCGTCCAACAGATGCACCCTGTATAACACCCAACTCGCGCAATGAAGCCCACTCAGGATGATCTACTGTTTTCCCCATCACCGACAAAAAAGATTGTCCGTTGATTTCATAGATAGGAAAGGATTCTAGCTGCTCGGGCTTCAAAGTTTCTGAGTTGGCCGACAGTACGCGAAGCTGATCCCATTGGCGACGGGTATCCGCGGGCATTATAATTTGTGCTACAACAGAATTGCTGAGCAACAGGATTGCAAGAAGCTGATGAATTTTCATGAACATGCTATTAAGTGACGAGCCACAAAACAACGAATCCATTTCGAATACGCGGCAAGTATTCAATATAAATTTTCAAACTTCACACCATCTTCAACCGATATTTGTCGGGAGAAACCGTCATGAAAACAGTGTGTATTCTGCAAGCACGCATGGGCAGCACCCGTCTGCCAGGCAAAATATTGATGCCCATCAACGGGCGCAGTATTTTGCAGCATGTCGTTGAACGCATCCGAGGCGCAGCCGATATCGATGAAATGATTGTGGCAACTACAACCAACCCGGAAGATGATGCCACCGAAGCCGCATGCGCTGCCATGGGTGTGCGTTGCTTTCGTGGTAGCGACTGGGATGTGCTCGATCGATTCTACCAGGCTGCAATGACCTGCTCGCAGCGTCCCGATGTTATCGTTCGTATTTGTGCCGACAACCCCACACATCACCGCGAGGTGGTCGATTTCAGTGTGCGTCGGTTGAAACAACTCGGGCTCGACTATTTCTCCAACGGCAATCAGGCGCCGAATTTTTATGAAGACGGCATAACATCAGAGGCCTTCACGATGCATGCGCTCGAATTGGCTTGGCGCGAAGCTGTCATGATGAGCGAGCGCGAGCACGTAACACCGTATATCAAACTTTCAGGAAAGTTCAAATGCGGCTGGCAAAAGTTCAACCAACACTTCAACTACAAACTCTCGATAGACACGCCGGAAGACTTCGCAATTACAGAGCAAATTTTCATCGCATTGGGCAATGACTTCTCGGTGTCAGAACTGGTTAATTTCATGAATCACCATCCGGAAATTACCAATCTCTTTGAAGCAATTACATTCAATACAGGTTACGCAAAAAGTATTCATGAAGACAAACGGGTCCGCTGATATGCAAACAGACATGGAACGATACTTCGACCGGCTGTGGCCCATTTGCCGCAGCTTAACCGGCAACGGAGTGAGAGAAAGCCTGAATATTATATCGGAAATCATTCCCTTGCAAATTCATGAAATACCAACCGGCACTCAGGTGCTGGACTGGACCATTCCAAACGAATGGAATATTGACGAAGCATACATTATTGCACCCAATGGTAAGCGCGTGGCGGATATGAACGTAAACAATCTTCATATCGTAAGCTACAGTATGCCGGTTGAAGGTGAATTCACATGGGAAGAGCTTTCACCGCATCTGCATACCCTGCCCTCGATGCCCGATGCGATTCCTTACATCACATCGTACTACAAAGAAAATTGGGGCTTTTGTATTTCACACAACGAATGGCTTTCGTTGCCCAGAGAAGGCACATACAAGGTGATTGTGAAAAGTACGCTGAAGCCGGGCTCTCTGACGTATGGAGAAGCCATATTGCCGGGCGAAACACAGGAAGAAGTTTTTTTCTCGACCTACATCTGTCATCCAAGTATGGCCAACAACGAATTGTCGGGGCCACTTGTACAGGCATTTCTCTACCAACAATTGGCGTCTATCCCAACTAGAAAATATACCTATCGTTTTCTATTTATTCCCGAAACGATTGGCGCAATTGCAGTGCTTGCAAAGCACGGAAAAACATGGACCGACGCGCTGAAGGCCGGCTTCGTGCTCACGTGTGTTGGCAACGAAGCACGCTTTCAATACAAGCGATCTCGCCGCGATAATGCGCTACCCGACCGAATGACCGAGCATGTGCTTCACCATTTTGCGCCGGATGCCGTGATACAAAACTTTGCTCCCGATGGCAGCGACGAACGACAGTATTGCTCACCCGGATTCAACCTGCCTGTGGGCTCGTTGATGCGAACACCCTATTATCAATACCCGTACTATCACACTTCCTTCGACAACAAAGCGTTCATTCGATTCAGTGCAATGGAAGGCACGGTGCGGATGTATCAAAAAATTGTGGAGGCAATCGAACTGGACGGATTCTATGTGAACACGCAGCCTTACGGGGAACCCCAACTAGGAAAAAGAAATTTATACCCCGACACTATTTCCGCCGAGTACAAGAGAGATTACCTCGACACGTTGCTGTACCTGCTGAACTTCAGTGACGGAGAACATTCACTGCTCGACATTGCAATAAAAAGAGGAAAACCTATTTCGGATTTTGCCGAGCCACTTCGCAAATGCATGGAGTGCGGATTAATTGTTAGAGTCAACAAATAGCCGGCGGGTTATCAACAACAAACCTTTCGTTACACGTTTTGATTCTCGCGTTAATTGAGCGCTTCCAAATGATACTTTTGGCCCTCAATAAAAAATGATTTTATGAGCCACAAAAGTGTTGGAGTGCAGTTTTACAATGACGTGCTCTCCTATTTCGACAAAGCAGCCGCATTCACAACGTTTGATGAAGGTTTGCTGAATCAAATCAAAGTTTGTAACAGCGTTTACAAATTTTACTTTCCATTGGAAATTAACGGTAAGATTGAGGTGTTCGAAGGAATTCGCGTGCAGCACAGCCATCATACAACCCCTACTAAAGGTGGTATTCGCTACAGCGATTTGGTGGATGAAGATGAAGTGAAGGCGCTTGCCACACTGATGACTTTCAAATGTGCCGCTGTGGATGTTCCTTTCGGAGGTGCGAAAGGAGGCATTAAGGTGAAGCCATCTACGCTCACTGTTTCTCAACTCGAGCGTCTTACCCGCCGATACACCACCGAGCTAATCAAGAAAAACATGATTGGTCCTGCCGTCGATGTGCCTGCACCCGACTATGGAAGCGGCTCACGCGAAATGGCTTGGATCGTCGATACCTATTCGACATTCAAATTCGATGATTTAAACGCATTGGGATGTGTTACCGGAAAGCCGGTGGCGCAAGGTGGTATTGCAGGTCGCACCGAAGCAACCGGACAAGGAATATTCTTCGGTATCCGTGAAGCCATGAGCCATGCGGAAGATATGAATGCCCTCGGACTCACACCGGGCTTGGAGGGTAAGCGCGTGATCGTGCAAGGGCTGGGTAACGTAGGTTACTATGCGGCTAAATTTTGCAGTGAAGGTGGGGCCATCGTAACCGGTATTGCCGAATATGAAGGTGGTATTTACAACGATAATGGCCTCGATGTGGAAGCTGTGTTCCAACACCGCAAAGCATCGGGCTCTATCCTGAATTTCCCTGGAGCAAAAAATTTCGAACGTTCAGCTGAATTGTTGGAAATGGACTGTGATGTGCTTATTCCTGCCGCGCTGGAGAATCAGATTACCGCTGAAAATGCTCCTCGTATCAAGGCGAAAATTATCGGTGAAGGCGCCAATGGCCCTGTTAGCAAAGATGCTGAAGACATTCTCAACAAACGTGGTATCATGATTATTCCCGATCTGTTTTTGAATGCAGGGGGAGTAACAGTATCGTATTTCGAATGGCTGAAGAACCTGTCGCACGTGAATTTCGGTCGCTTGGAAAAACGCTTCCAGGAAATGCAGGCGCGCCAGCTCATTAGCGGCGTCGAAAAAATGACCGGCAAATCGATGGATGCGAAGGAGAAGAAAATTCTGATTCAAGGCGGCGGCGAAATTGATTATGTCCGCTCAGGTTTGGAAGAAACTATGATCTATGCCTACAACGAAATTCGAGACATTAAAAAAGGCAACAAAAAGATAGAAGACCTGCGCACTGCTGCCTTTGTGAGCGGTATCAACAAACTTGGAGTAGCCTATCAATCGTTGGGTATCTTCCCGTGATTTCGATGTAGATTTTTCAATGACTTTTCAATGCAACAATGGTTTGCTCCGGATTGCCTGATGCAAACACTGCATTGCCTGCTACCAGCACATCGGCCCCGGCGTGAGCGAGTTTACCGGCATTGGCCTCATTCACGCCGCCGTCGATTTCTATGAGAAACGATAGCTGACGTTCTTCTCGAATATCCTTTAATCGACGAAGCTTAGTAAACGTATTCTCGATAAATGACTGACC
>JBJTRD010000442.1:0-2993 GCA_046075945.1 Flavobacteriales bacterium | reverse complement strand
GGTCGATACTCACATCGGAATTGGAGTTTACCAGAACCATTCCGACATCGTTTGTTCTAAACATGCCCAAGGACATTGTTTCGGGCGATTTCTTTTGGGCGCGAAAAACTGAAGAAGACATTTACTTCGCCTTGTGCGACTGTACAGGTCACGGAGTGCCGGCGGCTATGATTAGCATCATTTGTCATAATGCGTTGAACCGCGCATTCGATGAGCTCGAGAAGCCCGGACCTGCGCAACTTTTAACGCGGGTCCAATCCATTTTTTCCGAAAGTTTCAACGCAGAGAAATTTGAAGTAAATCCGGGTATGGAAGGCGCCATTTGTCGCGTATCAATTCAAGACGGAACTGTGAGTTGGTGTGGGGCAAAGATGCCCTTATGGGTGTGGAGCAATCATGAAGTATCGGAGCTTCAGGCCAATCGATTCGCGATAAGCCGCGAGAACGCTCGTAATTTTTTCAAGGAAGAACAAATAAGTTTAGGAAGTAACGATTGTATGTTCTTACTTACCGACGGCTATGCAGATCAGTTTGGTAAGGATAGCGGTAAAAAGCTCAAGAAAAGTGGTCTGCGCACACTTCTGAAACAAATCGGCTCGTTGCGACTTTCAGAGCAGCAGGCAATATTAAAAAACTACATCACGCAGTTCAAAGGATCCGAAGATCAAGTAGATGACATTTGTGTTATCGGCTTCCGCCTTCCGGAAAAATAGGTCGCGTCACCTTGCTTTTTTTTTAGACATCCTACCGCATGAGTAAAGACTAGCTTCTGCCTCGGTTGGGACGGTTGTTTATCAACCAACCCAACTGATAACTCTCCTCAATTACAATATGCATGTGACAATTGCGCTTATATCTTGAGGCCCAATTGTTGTCAAGCCTATCGTCCATGAAAAAACTATTCGCTCTGCTTCTGTTGCTGTCTGCTATTCAATTGGTAGCTCAGCCCAATCGCACCTATACCATAAAAGACAAAAAAGCAATTAAATCGTTTGAAGAAGCACTTGCATCATACGACCAGTTCGACTATGCAAAGGCCTTGGAAATTTTGGAAAAGCTGGTAGTAGAGAAACCCGATTTCATTGAGGCACAGCTCATGCTGGCTCAGCTATATGACGACCGCGGAAATACTGAAAAAGCAATCGATCCATTGAAGAAAGCGCTGGCCATCAACGAACAATTCTACCCTGCTGCCTGGATGATGCTTGCAGAATGCTATTTTGCATTGGGTAATTATGAAGAGGCAGAGAAATCAATTTCGAAATTCATTCCGCTTCCAAAAAATGATCTCAAGCAGGAGAAGCGTTCACAACTTATTCTCAGTAGCTGCATCTTCGCTAAGTCGGCTTTGCAACATCCGGTTCCTTTCGAACCAATCAATCTTGGCCCGGGTGTTAATACAGCCAACAATGAATATTATCCGTGCATTACTGCCGATGAGCAAACATTACTTTTTACCAGACTATTAGACGACCCACAAACAGCAGGACGCAAACAGGAAGATTTTTACATCAGCAAACGCAGCGACAAGCAATGGGGAGAGGCCAGTGCTGTGCGCGAGATTAATACTAATAAAAATGAAGGAGCACCAACACTTAGCGCCGACGGCCAGATGCTCATATTCACTGCATGCGAATCGGCCGATGGCAGCTGGGGTGGCAACCGACAAGGTCTTGGAAGTTGCGATCTCTTCTATTCTATGCGCACCGCCACCGGGTGGACAGAGGCCGAAAACATGGGCAACTCCATCAACAGCGGCACATGGGAAAGCCAACCCAGCTTTGCGGCCAATGGGCGAACACTTTATTTCGTGCGCGGCAAACGAACGGCAGGAGGGATTAAAGAGCAGGATATCTATTATAGTTATTTGCGCGAAACAGGTGAATGGGCTGTACCCGTGAAAGTTCCCGGTCGTGTGAACACCATTTTTGAAGAAGAAAGCGTTATGATTCACCCAGATGGCCATACTCTTTACTTCAGTAGCAATGGACATTCGGGCATGGGCGGACTGGATATATTTATGAGTCGTTTGTTGCCCAGTGGCGAATGGGATACACCCATAAATCTTGGATACCCTATCAATACACACAAAGATGAAAATTCCATTCAAGTAACTGCACGGGGCGAAATTGCGCTATTCGCAAGCGACCGTTTTGGCGGACAAGGCGGGCTCGATTTGTATCAATTCAATTTACCTGCGCGCGTACAACCTTCTCTTGTAACATACGTGGCCGGCATTATCAGCGATAAACTAAGCTATAAAAAACTGGAGGCCCGACTGGAATTAATTGATTTGGAATCAGGGAAAACCATTACAGAATCATACAGCAACAAAGGCACGGGTGACTATCTATTGTGTATTCCTGCCGGAAAGGACTATGCCCTGAACGTGAGTAAGGAGGGGTACCTTTTTCACTCTGAGAATTTTTCCTTAAAAAACTTCAGCGGCTATGAACCTTACCGACTCGACGTGCAACTTCAAAAACTGCGTCCGGGAGCGAGTATAGTATTGAATAATGTGTTTTTTGAAACAGCGAAATGGGAACTAAAACCGGAATCCATGGTTGAGCTCGACCGACTTGTGGCCCTGCTCAAGGCCAATCCTGAAAAGAAAATCGAAATAGGCGGTCACACCGACAATGTAGGAAGCGACGATACCAACCTCACGCTGTCGAACAACCGAGCACAAAGTGTAGTCGACTATTTAATAAAAAAAGGAATCGCCTCTACCAGGCTCACTGCTAAAGGCTACGGCGAAACACAACCGGTCGACACCAATGACACGGAAGCAGGCCGCGCCAAAAACCGACGTACTGAATTTCGTGTAATCGAATAGCCTCGGCTCCGCTCGGCTACCGTTCAAGAGAAGGTGATGTTTAAATTCAATAGTCTGCTTCGCTCGGCTACCGCTTGAGAGTAAGTAGGTTTTAAATAGAATAGTCTACTCCGCTCGGCTACCGTTCAAGAGAAGGTGATGTTTAAATTCAATAGTC
>JBJTRD010000441.1:0-9389 GCA_046075945.1 Flavobacteriales bacterium | reverse complement strand
GTGGCAATCCAAAAACATGGAGTTGCCGGCTGTCATGGGTTCGCACGCGGTTGGATCAGCCACGCAAGACGATGCAACGCTTCGTTCGATGCTGGAATACCATTGGTGGAAGCCGCGCGTGCAGGCAGGAGCGCAAGTGGCTCACGCATTCGAGAAACTTCACTCTGTCGATGAGCCCGTCGTTATTGATTCCGACATTCGCTCGCATATGCTTTGGGCCAATAGCTGGTTGAACTGGAAACCATTCAATGATTTTTTGGTGAAGGCGATAACCAGTCGAGCTGCTGTGAGCGTATTGAATTCCAACTACAACGATGGTCGCGTTAGCAAGCCCTGGGGGCAATATGCGCTGCAGTTGCGCTATGCGAAGCGCGAGCATGACTTGGAAGGAAACATATCGTGGGAGGAGCGATTCGGAAGCAGTGGTTGGTCCTCTTCGCTTAACTATCGCTACTATTGGCAAGTTTCAGAGGGTACCTCGCTATCGCCTTTTGTCAATGTTTCTCGTAGATACCGATTGTCCGACATGAAGGAGCTGTTCTGGTCGCCGGGCGGTAATCCGAATTTGAAGCCCGAGTTGGGCTATCATGCACGAACCGGATTAGTCGCGTTTTTAGGCAAAGACAAGCGAACGCAGTGGAGATTCGAACCAACGATTTTTATGTCGCGCGTGTATGACTGGATTCAGTGGGTTCCGACGGAGGTTTCGGTTTGGACACCGGTCAATTTTCGACAGGCTCAAACAAAAGGTGTGGAGTTGTTCGGATTGTGCGAGAAGGTTACACGCCATGATCGAACACGCTATCGGTTCGAAACGCGCTGGACGCTGAACGATGTGTTTTGGATGGACTCACTTTCAATGCAAAATGAGCGACGCATGATTTACTCTCCGCGTTTTATCGGATATCAAAGTGCAAGCATTCAACGTGACCGGCACTCCGTGAATGTTGGTTACAGATACGTGAGCGAACGATATACCGATGAAGCTAATACGCCGCACAGAGCGCTTGAAGCATATGGCCTTTGCAACGTCTGGTATCAATCAACCTGGAAGAAAAATGAGATGAGCTTCGACGTTTCGTTCGGAGTTGACAATGTGTTTGACGTGGCGTATGAAACGTTGCGTGCTTATGCCATGCCGGGACGTGTGTATCGAATCGGCTTATCCGTTTCCATTACTCAGAAATCAAAACAAAAATAAATAACAATCGATGAAAACTAGAAGTGTGTTTTTCCTGCTTGCAGGATTGGTCCTGTTGAGCGCATGCAAGAAGGATGAGAAACCAACCGACGAAGTTCCTGCAGTTGATGATTATTCGACAGGAGCTTATGTAGTGAATGAGGGAGCTTTCCTGGCCAACAACGCATCACTTACGCATATTTCAAATGCCGGTGATGTGACGAATGATGTCTATTACGAAGTGAATGAAGTAGAGCTTGGGGATGTTTTTCAGAGCTTTCAAATCATCGGTAATCGCGGATATGCAGTGCTCAATAATTCGCAGAAAGTAGAAGTGGTTGATTTGAAGACGATGGAGAATGCGGGCACTATTACTGGCGTGGATTATCCGCGTTACATGGTGGCTTCGGGAGCGAATACCGCTTATTTGAGCAATGGCTCTTTTGCGGGAGAATTGAAAATTATCAATACACAAACAAATGCAATAACAGGTTCTGTCGCTGTCGGCACAGGTCCCAATCAACTGCTGGCATTCAATAGTGAGGTATGGGTCTGCAACGAAGGTGGTTTTGGATTGGACAGCACTATCACCGTGGTTAGTACATCGAGTAATTCAGTGGTAGATGTTGTTGAAGTAGGATATCGCCCGGCAGACATAGTGCGCGATGCATTGGGCAATGTGTGGGTGCTTTGCGCCGGTGAAACATATTATGATGAAAACTGGGCAGTATCAGGCCATTCACCGGCTTTGTTGTATCGCATCAACGAATCGACCCGGGAGGTTGTCAGCAGCATTCAAGTGGGCCAGTTGGGCGACCATCCGAGGCAGTTGGAAGTTTCACCTGATGGCACCATGTTGTATTACGAGAATAATGGAGTCTACAAATTTGATTTGCTCAACGGTGACATGCCCGGAGTTCAAATCATATCTGCTGCCAGAAGCGGGTTGAGCGTTCACCCGGTTACGGGCGATGTTTGGTGCGCAAGCATCTCCGATTACACCAATCCGTCGCAAGTGTTTGTGTACAGCAATAGCGGTAGCTTGCTGAAAAACTACACTGCCGGTATTGGCACGAATAGCATTCGATTTAAATAGGTAGCAGCGGATATGTATTGCGCTTGCGATGCTAATTCGCAGAAATGGATATCACCCGATCGCAGCCCCATCTGCGATCGTACATGTACATGATGATGTGATAATCGTTTTCTGTGGCGGCGTATGAGCCTTCGGTTACCTTGATGTTGTCGGCGCTGTTGTATACATCACGCAACACAAAGCGATAGTTGTAATAACCTTGCTTGAGCAGCAGTTTGGTTGTATACGCTCCCAGTCCGCGGTCGTAGGTGCACTCATCGAGTTGATTGTAACGATTGAAGGCGCCTTCAATAAAAACTCCGGCATCGGAGATTTCGGGCATGGTTAGCACGAAGTGCACCCATGTATAATCGGCTTCGATTTGATCATCACCACCCTGATCATTTTTTACCAGAAAGTTGCCATTCAAATCCTGCCAGCTGCTGTAGGCTCTTTTTCCCTCGGGCACGCAAGGCCGCAAATACACATGATAGCCATCGTCGAGTTGAGCGATGTGCTCAACCTGTGAGCTTTGGTAGCGCAAATCTTTCATCTCGAAAAATCGCCATTCAGCGCAGCCTTCGAACGTGTTTTCCCCGCTGAAATAATCGAAGGTGAGCACATCGGGTTGAATAAAAATAGGCTTGAGAAATTCGGATGTTCGCTTCCAGTCAAAATTCTGTATGATCAATGCATGTATATCGTTCATCGGGTCGTTGATGCTAAAACCCTTGTGAGCTAAATCAAAATCGATTTCCTGGTGTGTGTAACGGTCGGCAATGATGCTGCTTGCATGCACATTGCTTCGAATGGTCGTTTGCAATTCGTATACAACCATGCGCAAGCTGAGAACCCAGGTGCTCCGATCGCTCAAGTCACTTCCGCTGAAAATGACGAGCGCGTAGTTGCCGCTCAGGGTTGGTTGGCTAATGTCGGTTGGGTAATTGAACCGATAATGGATGTAATTCGTGAGCGTATTAAAACTGTATTGAATGTCTGAAATTTGATTTGTTGCAAAGCCTCGTATGTACTGACCTGATGCCAGGTCGGATGGTTTCCAGTCGTGTGAGCAGTGAATTACTCCGTAGTTCAACGTCTCGAAATCTTCCGAAAAAACATCGAAATTAATTTCGAGTTGCTCGCTGCTTCCCAACGCAAGTAATGGGTATCCCAATGGATTTCCGACAGGGAAAAATTGGGCGCTATGTACATCGTCGCGGTAGCTTTTGTTCATGATTACCTCACCCGCTGCGCAGGTATTGAAGATGAAACAAAGGAATATGGACGACAGAATTTTCATAGTGCGAAAGTGGCGATAATTATCCAACATAAAAGTAGGCCTGGAATTGTCTCATCTATTGAATAACGCGCTTTTTTGGAGGTACTACCGAGGATGTTCTGGTTAAATTTGCATCATGCGTTCGCTGTTCTTTTTTGGAGTTATTGTTTGTGTTTGTGTGGTGTTTGTGTCGTCCTGCAAGACCAAGCCGGATGCTGTACCGCACATTGGGCGCTATTACACCGGAGTCCTCTTCGGCAGACCTTTTTCGATTGATGTGGTAGGGGATTCATTGGATTATCAGGCATCGATTGATTCGATTATTCGGTTGTACGAAATGAATTTTAATGCGCTGGATAAGTCATCGGTTATTTCACGCATCAATGCATTCAGCAGTCGCGACAGCGTTTTCACATTTAACGACAGCTCACATGTGTTCGGACTTGTTTACGATATCGCAAAAGACTTGCATCGGAAAACATTGCAGTATTTCGATCCCACAACAGCACCGCTCAAGCGCGCCTGGCTCGTAACCAAAAGCAGAAAGGAACTTGAGCCCAACTTGGATTCATTGTTCGAGTTTACCGGTTTTGATCACTCTGCAAAGGGTGATGTGCTTATCGATTTGAATGAACTAACCTCGGACGGGTATGTCTACACAACCTCTCAGATTCGCAAAACAGACCCACGTGTAGAACTTGATTTTACTCTTCTTGCCGGCGCGGCTGCATTGGACGCTGTTTCCTCGTGGTTAAATGAGCGTAATGTGCCTCAATTTCGAATAAAATATGGTCGGAGTGTGATATGCGCAGGAAAACCGCTTGTAGATACTTTACACGTGGTACCAACCGGGATAGGGTTCGATACAGCGGATCAGTACATACGTTTCACCGGTGCTGCCTATGCGGCGCGCAGTTCGCAAGACAAACTCGGGATGATTGATCCAACATACGGATATCCGGTAACCAATGAAATGGTTTATGTATCCGTGGTGGCACCTTCGCTTGTGGAAGCTGAAGTGTTTAGCGAGGCATTCATCATCATGGGACTCGAACGTGCATCGGGCTACTACTCCGAAAATGAGGATTCGCGCATCCAGTCTTTTATGTTGTATGAAAGCGACAAACAGCTGCAAAGCGCTTCTACCGAAGGATTTGATCGATTGCTGTTGCGGGCAGATACTACCGACATGAAATGAGCGAGTCTACTTTCTTACTGGCTATCGAATCGAGCTGTGATGAAACGTCCGCAGCTGTTCTTTCCAATGACTGCGTGCTTAGTAATATTATCGCCACTCAAAAAGTACATGAGAAGTATGGTGGCGTTGTTCCTGAGCTTGCCAGCAGGGCGCATCAGCAACACATTGTGCCTGTCGTGCAGCAGGCGCTGGAAGAAGCCGGAGTGCAAGCATCGCAGTTGCATGCGATTGCTTACACCCAAGGCCCCGGTCTTATGGGAGCGCTGCTGGTAGGCTCTTCTTTTGCTAAAAGCATGGCCATGGCATTGCAGGTTCCGCTTATTCCCGTGCATCACATGCGTGCGCACATCATGGCGCATTTTATTCGCAGCTCAGAAGAGCAGTCTATACCAGCGTTCCCTTTTTTATGTTTGACCGTGAGCGGCGGACATACTCAATTGGTGCTTGTGCATTCGCCTGTCGACATGAAAGTAGTAGGCGAAACAATTGATGATGCTGCCGGGGAGGCGCTCGATAAGGCAGCCAAGGTGATGGGGCTTCCTTATCCCGGTGGTCCGCATATAGATCGTCTTGCGAAGGCTGGCGATGCCCATAAATTCACATTCACTACCCCACATATCGCAGGATTCAATTATAGTTTTAGCGGATTAAAAACGAACTTGCTCTATTTCTTGCGCGACAGGAAAACTGCAGATCCCGATTTTATTGATCGCGAATTGAATCATATATGTGCTTCCTATCAGCACGTGGTGACGGATTATCTCATTGCCAAGCTCGAAGCTGCTGCCATGCATTTTGGAGTACAACACATTGCACTGGCGGGCGGCGTTTCAGCGAACTCGTTGTTGCGATCGAAGCTGATGGCGCTTTGTGAACGCCGCGGCTGGGCGGCATTTATTCCTCCTTTTGGTTATTGTACTGATAATGCGGCAATGATAGGTATTACAGCATACTATCAATTGAAGCAAGGAATGATGGGCGCATGGAGCGATGTGCCGAAAGCGTCGTGGCCGCTCAGCGACTCGTAGTCATAAGCGTATTAAAGCTTAATGAAGATTTGTGACCTCTCCTGCGCAGAGCAACTGACGATGTAGCTGCCTGAGGGCAGGTCACTCACATGAATCCCGGATGGATGGTAGGTTGTGGATAGAATTATGCGTCCTGTCAAATCAAGTAAATGAATGTATTCATTGATTTTTACGTTCGATAAATACAAGCGATCATTCACAGGATTCGGAAATACATTCAATGTGTTATCCGACCTTTCACTCACGTTGTTGGGTTCCGATAGTTGGATGTAAAACACTCCCAGCTCACCGTCATAACCATCTGTCTGAATGAAATAAGTTTCGCCGGGAGTAAGACCACAATAGCTTAGTTCAGACGAATAGGTGTTGCCGGTGCAGGGGCCTTCCATATCATCGTTTGCTGCAATGTAAGTTACTGTGGAAGGGTCGGTGCAATCTTCCGCAGTGCAGAGTGCTATCTGAGTGTCAATAATACCCTCATCAAAACAGGTGTTGATGAAAACGCAACCTGATGCCGGTGCAACAAAATTGAACCAAAGGGTATTATCGAGCGTTCCGTCGCACCATGCATTCAGGCAATCGCTCTCGGGGTCATTACCGGGAAGATTGACGGGCATGGATTCGTTTTCTTCCAGCGTAGCAAATGAATTGTCGGCCATCGTCGGCGCATCATTCACTATCAATGTTGTTGCTGTGCACAGATTGTCGTTGTCAGGAAACAAACATTCACCTTGTTCGAGCTCAACGAGCGTGCCTTGCGTCCAGTCAACAAGGTAAAGTCCTATTGCACTGCCGTTGCTGTTTACAGTTGGATCTGCAAAACCGGCTGCTACAACTGTAAAACCAACACCATAATCAACGGCGAAGGCTGCCGGTATGCAGTAGGAAAGCCCAAGTGGGTTTCCCGAAGCATCTTCAATAGATAACGTGAAGTTCTCTGAAAAGGACTGATAACCTTCCGCGTTGAAGTTTGCATATTCGAAATCGTTGCAGAGGGTCGATGCTGAATTAGCAATGAAATCGACGGCAGGAGCATCGCTAACAGCATGAAGGAAATGCATTGGAATGGAGCCTGCGCCGGAAGTGTACAGTTGCGCCCCTTCAAACACAATGGCTTGCAGCGGCTGGAAAGGATTGAATCCGAATGGGTCAATTTGTCCTACCACGGCAACTTCATAATTCAACGAAGCATTCAGTTCTACATCCAACGATAGGAGCGCATCCGATGCGTCCATGCTGGTAGGCGGATGGATGGTCACAACGTGGGAACCACTGGCATCAACTGGCAGGTATTGAGAGCACGAAAGAAAAGCAAAATCATCCAGCACAAGCTCACCATCCAGACGAACATCAACAAATGCCAGCGCGGGGTCTGCACTAACATGAATGAAATTGACGAGAGCCGTTGGTTGACCGGTGGTAACGGAAAGAAGGAAAGGCCCGGTTTCACCATCCCAGCCATCGACTTGAATGTAATAGGTGCCACCCGGAATAAGACCATCTATTGTTATTTCAGAAGAATAAACATTTGCTGCCGTGCATCCGCCCTCCATGTCATCGTTGGCAGCAACATACGCAAAGGAAGAATAATCGGAGCAGTTGGCAGAAGACCAAAGTGCTAGCTGTGTGTCAAGCACTGAGCCGTCGTTGCACGACGTTATTACAACTGCACCGTTGTCGGGTGCAACGAACATATACCACATGGAATTTTGAACTGCCAGGTCGTCATTGCACCATGAAGTGACGCAGGAATACCCACCCGTTGCAGCAGGGGGTAGCACCTCATTGGTTTCTACGGTTGCATCCGTATTATTTCCTTCGACAGGAAGTCCATCTACCACAATTAGTTCCGCACTGCACGGCGTGTCATTGGTTGGTTGAGCAAGCGCCGCGACCGCAGCAAAAACAAAAATGAAAGTAGAAGTTAATTTCATGGTGGTTGGCTTTCGTGCGAAAATAGTGAAATGGTGAAATAGTGAAATGGTAAAATAGTGAATTGGTGAAGAAGTGAAATAGCAGAAGCCTACGAATTCTATCCAGACCCCAACTTTCAACCTTCAACTTTCAACCCAAGCTGCGCGGCTTGCTGCATCATAAACGCATGTGCCTCTTCGTAGTCGTTGCGTATGACACCGTCGAGAATAGCGTCTTTGATGGCGTTTTTGAGTATGCCTATTTCCCGTCCGGGTGGTAAGTTGAAAATACGCATGATGTCTTCGCCGGTGATGGGCGGCTGGAAATTGCGAATGCGGTCTTTCTCTTCGAGTTCAATCAGCTTCTGCACTACGATTTCGTAGTTGGCAAGATAGCGCTGCACCTTGGCTTCGTTTTTCGAAGTGATGTCGGCGCGGCACAACTTCATCAGCTCATCGATATCATCGCCTGCCTCGAATAGCAGGCGTCGAATGGCACTGTCTGAGATTTCTTCCTTGGTGAGCGCAATAGGCCTGAGGTGAAGAAATACCAGCTTCTGCACAAACTTCATGGAATGATCGAGCGGTAGTTTAAGCCGTGCAAAAATTTTGGGTACCATGCGGGCGCCCAAATCTTCATGTCCGTGAAAGGTCCATCCCAGGCCTTCTTCAAAACGTTTCGTGGGTGGTTTGGCAATGTCGTGCATGATGGCCGACCATCGAAGCCACAGGTTGTCGGAGGTTTCGCACACGTTGTCGAGCACCTGAAGAGTGTGGTAAAAATTGTCTTTATGCGCAACCCCATTTCTTTTTTCAATGCCATGAAGCTTCACCATTTCGGGAAAGAAACGATGCAGCAAACCGGTATCGAACAACAATTTGAATCCAACGGATGGCTTCTCGCAGAGAATAATTTTATTGAGCTCGGTCGTTATACGTTCCATCGAAACGATATTCAATCGCTCTGCATTGCGCTTGATGGCCTCGAATGATTCTTGTTCAATCCGAAAATGCAATTGATTAGCGAAGCGCACAGCTCGCATCATACGCAGTGGATCATCGCTGTAGGTAATATCCGGATTGAGCGGCGTCCGAAGTATTTTTTTCTCCAGATCAATCAATCCTCCGAAAGGATCTATGACTTCACCGAAGTTATCTGCTTGCAGCGAAATCGCCAATGCATTGATGGTGAAGTCACGACGGTTTTGGTCGTCTTGCAAAGTGCCTTGTTCTACTTGCGGATTTCGCGACTCGCGCGAATAGGATTCTTTGCGAGCATTCACAAATTCAAGATCCCATTCGTCAAATCGGAAATGTGCTGTTCCATAGGTTTTGAAGATGTCAATCTTTTTTATGCCCAGCGCCTTTGCCGCATTGCGTGCCAGTTCTACACCATGTGTATTCGCTACAAAGTCAATGTCGGTATTGGGGCGCCCCAGCAGGGCATCGCGTACGAAGCCACCAACGACATACACCTCCACACCGAGTTTAATCGCTTCCGACTGGATAACGCGAAACATGCGATGTTGTATGGCCTTCGATAAGTTCATTGCGGACGCGCAAATATCGTAAAGCGCGTTTATTGAATTTTTGCAAAAAAGAAACGCCGGGAAGTCATGCCCGGCGTTTCCGATAAATTATTTAAGGATCCTAATTCTTCAGGATCGATTGTGTCAACCGGCCTTTGCGATTCGATACATGCAGTATGTAGCAGCC
>JBJTRD010000440.1:0-11120 GCA_046075945.1 Flavobacteriales bacterium | reverse complement strand
TTTCAAGGGCCGATACCGGGAAGACCTTGGCGGTGGGCAGTTGACTTGTCCAATATTCGAACAACACATTTACTCCGTCATTCCCAACCAAATCATATTTATTGAGAATAACAAACACGGGGATTTTGGTCTTCTTGATTTTCTCCAGTGTGGGTCCGTGTATATCATGCTTATCAGCACTATCTACCACAAGCAATATCAAGTCGGCATCGTTGAGGGCTGTGCCTACTGCCTTCATCATTCCTTCATGCAGTTTGTACTTCGGATCGAGAACACCGGGCGTATCACTGTAAACTACCTGATAGTCGTCGCCATTGAGTATACCCATTATCCGATGCCTGGTAGTCTGCGCCTTGGGCGTGACGATGCTCAGTTTTTCGCCCATGAGGGCGTTCATCAGGGTTGATTTACCCGCGTTGGGATTGCCGATGATGTTGACGAATCCGGCCTTGTGCTTGTTTTCCTGCAATTTTTGTAAAGAATTGTTGTCGGCATAAAAGTAGGCTATATTTGCACCCCCAATTCAATCGAGATGCGGGAACAATTTTACATTGCGGGGTGGAGCAGTTGGTAGCTCGTTGGGCTCATAACCCAAAGGTCGTCAGTTCGAGTCTGGCCCCCGCTACTAGAAAAAAAGTCGGCAATGTGCCGACTTTTTTATTTCTGCGCCTTCGCATATAGCACCAGTCCAACTCCTGTAAACAAGACATTCGGCACCCACACCGCCAGCCATGCCGGGAAACCCAAGTTCATGGCACTTACCGTGGTCATTCTCGAAATGAATACGAACACAAATCCGATAATGACTGCGAACATCAAATGCGCGCCAATACCACCACGCTGCTTGCGCGAAGCGATGGCAACACCGATGAGCGTTAGCACAAAAATGGAAAAAGGACCGGCTGTCCGATTATGGAGTTCAACTTCAAACTCAGCTACTCTGCCCGATCCTCCGAGACGTTGCGTTTCGATAAAATCTGTAAGCTCACGATAATTCATGGCTGATGTAATTTCAGAGCGCAAGCCGAACGTATGCTCATCCATGGGCAGCAAGGTATCTAGCTGCGCCCTCATGCGAAGCGATTCTGCACCCTCTTCATTGTACGTGCGAATCTGTGCATTCATGATGCGCCATTGTTGAGTTTCGGGAAGGTATTGTGCACTGGCCGCAATCAACTTGTAGGTGAGCTTCCCATCGTGCCATTTCTCGAGCGAAAAATTATCACCCGATATAGTCTCCGGGCGAAACGCATAGAAATACGCAATCGTGCCGGGCTCTATCTCACGATGCATATTTTTCTCCGTCACCGTGATAGGATCTTTCATGTAGTTGACCTCAAATTCGTATTTCTGTCTGTTTGCCTTCGGCACAACTACATGGGTGAGGAAAAGGAGCAACCCAACGAGTATGCCGGCTGCAATAAAATAAGGTCGAATGAAGCGACGGTAGCTAATGCCGCCGCTCAGGATAGCAATGACTTCCGATTGTTGGGCAAGCTTGCTGGTAAACCAAATGATGGTCAGAAAGACGATGAATGAACTGAGCAATGCTCCGAAATAAAAACAGAAATTAATGTAATACTCTGTTACAATTCGATACCATGGTGCTCTGGCCTTCAGCAGCTCGTCGATGTTTTCACTAATGTCAAACACTACTGCAATCAGCAAGAAGGCACCAATCATAAAAAAGAAAGTGCCCAGAAACTTCTTGATGATATACAGATCAAGCTTCTTAATCATCACATGCGCTGCATGAGTTTAACTACCATTTCGTTTTTCCAGGATGCAAAAGTTCCTTCCAGTATCTTCTCACGTGCTTTGCGAACCAGTCGCAAATAGAAATTCAAATTATGGAGCGTGCCTATTTGCATTGCCAGTATTTCTTCTGAAGCAAACAAATGTCGAACATACGCTTTGGTGTAAAACGAATCTACAAAGCTATCGCCGTCAGGATCGAGAGGTGAGAAGTCACGTTCCCACTTTTTATTGCGCATGTTCATCACGCCATTCCATGTAAAGAGCTGCCCGTTGCGTGCATTGCGCGTAGGCATTACACAGTCGAACATATCAACTCCCAGCGCTATCGACTCCAGAATATTGGCCGGTGTACCCACTCCCATCAAATAACGCGGTTTGTCCTTAGGCAAAATACCACACACCAAATCAGTCATTTCATACATCATCTCATGCGGCTCACCGACGCTCAATCCGCCAATCGCATTGCCCTCTGCGCCCTTCGAAGCAACATACTCAGCGCTTGCCTTGCGTAACTCAGGATAAACCGAACCTTGCACAATCGGAAACAATGCCTGATGATGACCATACAACGGTTCCGTTTCATGAATGCGATTGAAACAGCGATCGAGCCAGTGATTGGTTATCTGCAACGACTTACGCGCATAGGTCTCATCGCACGGGTAAGGCGGACATTCATCAAACGCCATAATGATATCGGCACCTATCGAACGCTGAATGTCCATGACATTCTCGGGTGTAAACAAATGCGCCGATCCATCGATGTGCGATTTGAACTTCACACCTTCCGGCGTAATCTTTCGATTGTCACTCAGCGAATACACTTGGTAACCGCCACTGTCGGTCAATATGGGGCGATCCCAACCATTGAAATTATGCATGCCCCCGGCCTCCTCCAGAATGGTCGTTCCCGGACGTAAGTACAAATGGTACGTATTTCCCAAAATAATTTTGGCGTCAACATCTGTCTTTAAATCTTGCTGTGTAATTGCTTTTACAGTGCCCGCTGTTCCTACAGGCATAAAGATGGGCGTTGGTATTTCGCCATGACCGGTTGTGAGCACACCGGCGCGCGCATTACTTCCCGGATCGGTTGCCTTCAACTCAAACGTATGCGCCATTGATTCCAATTGATTTTTAGAGCACACAAACATACAACAACCACGTCGGAGGAAGCGACGCGGCGGGTACCTACCAACAATTCACAATACGCGCATTTGCAGTGCATGCATTTATGTACGCGCTACAACGCGTCCTACCTCTACTCTAATAAAAATTGATTTATTTCATTACACCCCCCTATTTTACCCTCCCTGTTCATACTTTTTTTATTGTTTTCTGAAAATACCCCCCTATTTTTGCCGACAAATTCAATTTTTTTAATAAAAATCACTATCCATGTCTTCCAATCGCTTTCAGGCCCTCTCCGAATTGCACGAACGCCAGCCCGTGCGTACCGAGCTCAAAGGCAACCGCATCAGTGAATACTTCGGTGCCAATGTGTTCTACTACCATAAAATGCGTGAGTATCTCACCGATGATGCTTACGATAAACTTATGGAGTGTATCAACACAGGAGCACGTATCGACCGACAAACGGCAGATCACGTGGCGGCTGCGATGAAAGAATGGTCCATCCAGAAAGGTGTTACCCACTACACGCACTGGTTTCAGCCGCTCACCGGCACAACAGCCGAAAAACACGATAGCTTTTTCAAGCCGCTTGCTGACGGACGCGCACTCGAAAAATTCGATGGCAGTATGCTCGTTCAGCAAGAGCCCGATGCGTCGTCGTTCCCGAGTGGCGGATTGCGCAACACATTCGAAGCGCGTGGTTATTCCTTGTGGGATCCTACATCGCCTGCATTTATTGTTGGTAACACACTGTGTATTCCTACCATATTCATTTCCTACACAGGGCACGCGCTCGATTATAAAATGCCATTGCTGAAAGCATTGCACGCAGTGGATGGAGCTGCTACAGCCGTATGCCAGTATTTTGATAGGGATGTAAATAAGGTGAGTGTTACATTGGGTTGGGAACAAGAGTATTTCCTTATCGACAGTTCACTGCACAATGCGCGTCCTGATATCGCCATGACCGGCCGTGCACTTTTCGGTGCGCGCCCTGCAAAAGGCCAGCAGCTCGAAGACCACTACTTCGGCAGTATTCCCGAGCGTGTAATGGCCTTCATGCAAGAATTCGAATATGAATCGCACCTGCTCGGCATTCCCGTTACTACACGTCACAACGAAGTAGCTCCCAACCAGTTTGAGCTGGCACCGATGTTCGAAGAAGCCAACCTCGCCAACGACCACAACCAACTCGTAATGGACGTGCTTGAAAAGACAGCACGTAAACACAACTTCCGAATTCTGCTGCACGAAAAACCATTCGAAGGCGTGAACGGTAGCGGAAAGCACAACAACTGGGCGCTCAGCACTAACACAGGAGTGAACCTGTTGAAGCCAGGCAAAAACCCAAAGACCAACCTTCAGTTCCTTACCTTTTTTGTAAACACAGTTGCGGCTATACATGAAAACGCCGATGTACTCCGCGCGTCCATTGCAACCGTAGGAAACGACCATCGTCTCGGTGCCAATGAAGCACCACCGGCAATCATGTCGGCATTTTTGGGTGAATACCTCAGCCGCATGCTCGATGATTTGGAAAAGAACATCAAGGCCGGCAAAATGACTCCTGAAGACAAGACCGATCTGAAACTAAATATCGGTAAGTTGCCTCAGGCGCTTCTCGATAATACAGATCGTAACCGTACCTCACCCTTCGCATTCACGGGTAACAAATTTGAATTCCGTGCTGTGGGAAGCAGCGCCAATTGCGCCAACGCCATGATTGTGCTCAACACCATCGTTGCCAATCGCCTCATTCAATTCAGAAAAGATGTGGATGCACGCATTGCAAAAGGCGATGATAAAGACGAAGCAATTTTGAAAGAACTGCAGCGCCTCATCAAAATCAGCAAGCCCATTCGTTTTGAAGGAAACGGCTACGGTGATGAATGGGTGAAAGAAGCCTCAAAGCGCGGACTGAGCAATTTGAAAGATACTCCTAGCGCGTTGAAAGTGTGGAAGAATAAAGAAGTGCACAAAATGTTCGAAGCGCTCAATGTTCTTACTCATGAAGAAATACACGCACGTTATGAAATCGAAGTAGAAACCTATGTGCGCAAGCGCGAAATCGAGGCGCGAGTAACCAACGACATCGCAGTAAATCACATTGTGCCTGCAGCTCTCGACTACCAAACCAAGTTGATCGACAATGTTCTCGGCTTGAAAGAAGTGTTCTCAGCTGCGGACGCCAAACCCCTGTCCAGCACTCAGACCGATTTGATCAAACAAATTTCAATCGAGATCAACAACATAAAGGACGCACTTGACAAGATGAATACAGAGCGTTCGAAAGCTGCCAAGTTCGACCTCGAGAAACAAGCAGAAGCTTACAGCAACAAGGTGATGCCACTTATGGATGCCGCACGCGACGCTGCCGACAATCTCGAACTCATCACCGAAGATGAATCGTGGCCTCTTCCTAAAATGCGTGAATTGCTTTTTACACGATAAATTGGGTTTGTTAAGCAAGAAAGGCTGCCAATTGGCAGCCTTTCTTTTTATCAAAGAAACATGAATTAATTCGTTCTTCCCGGATAAACCCGCAACGCCTCGCGAAGCACTTCTACCGCAGCTTTCAGCGATTCCTTATTCAGCACATACGCCAGGCGTACTTGCTTTCTTCCGGGTTCGGGTTTCGAGTAAAATCCGGTCGCAGGTGCCATCATCACCGTTTGGTTGTTGTGCTCAAAGCTCTCCAACATCCATTGACAGAAACGATCGCTATCATCGATGGGAAGTTCCGCAATACAATAGAATGCTCCCTTCGGCTTCGGACAAACAACGCCCGGTATTGTGTTCAAGCCGTCAATCAAAATATTACGGCGCTCCAAATATTCTTCCACTACACCATCGAAATAAGATTGTGGGGTTTCCAGCGCATACATCGATGCCATTTGGCCGAAGGTTGGAGGTGATAAGCGCGCCTGAGCAAATTTCATCGCAGCCGACATAACAGTTTTATTTCGCGTTATGAGCGCGCCAATGCGCGCGCCGCACATGCTGTAACGTTTACTCACGCTGTCTATCATAATTGCGTTTTCCTCAAGTCCATCCAGGTTCATAATACTGCCAGGCACCGCACCATCGTAGGCAAACTCACGGTACACCTCATCGGCCATCAAAAACAAATCGTGCTTCTTAACAATGTCGCGTAGCTGTTCCAACTCTGATTTGCTGTAGAGATAACCCGTCGGATTACCCGGATTGCATATCATTATTCCCTTCGTCTTCGGAGTTATCAGTTGCTCGAACGCATCCATTTGCGGCAAGGCAAAGCCTGTATCGATTGAACTCATTACCGGTACAACCGTTACACCGGCCATCACAGCAAACCCGTTGTAATTCGCATAGAATGGCTCGGGTATTATAACCTCATCACCCGGATTGAAACAGGTCATGAACGCGAAAACCAACGCTTCGCTTCCGCCTGTAGTAACCATGATTTGCTCCGGTGTAAGCTCAATCGATTTCGAAGCATAATACTTGGTGAGTCCCTGCCGGTATGCAGCAATACCATCGCTGTTGCTGTATTCAACAACTTTCAAATCGAGCTCCTTCATTTTAGTACGCACCACTTCGGGTGTTTCAATATCGGGCTGACCAATATTGAGATGATACACTTTACGGCCGAGCTTTTTGGCGGCCTCTGAAAAAGGTACGAGCTTACGGATAGGTGAAGCAGGCATGGCGACTGCTTTGGATGAAATACCGGGCATAGAAAAAAATTTTGGTGACAAATGTACACGCACACCTCTTGCACGGCATCATATCAGAGCTCCTTCCACATAAAATGATGCGGGCCGATAAGCGGCACTTCATAGACATCGGGCTGTTTGCTAAAACCAAGGCTTTCATAGAACGGAACAGCAACAAGCCTTGCATCGCACCATAAAATGCGTACACCCTCCCTTCTCAACTGCTCCAAACCGAAGTCTATCAAGCGGTCGCCGGCATGCATGCGTCGGTAATCCGGATCGGTAGCCATAGCTCGCAAACGGTATTGGGGAAAAACGTCCAAGCGCGGTGATGTCATTGCGAAGAAAGAGCCAATGCTTACGAGCCGCTGTTCATGAAAAACACCCACATGAAAAGCATCCGGGCGTTCATCGATATCGATCACACACACTTCGGGTGAAGGCAAGTGAGGCCATAGCACCCGATGGCGCAACGAGCGGGTTTCCTTCGACGATATGCAACGCACTTCAAAATCCATCAGGCCATGCTGCCTTCTTTGAGTTTCTCTGTATTCTCTGCCAACTTCAATGCTTCTATAATTTCTGCTACCTCACCATTCATCACCGCATCGAGGTTATAAAGTGTAAGGTTAATGCGATGATCAGTCACACGACCTTGCGGATAATTATACGTCCTGATTTTCGCGCTGCGGTCGCCCGTGCTGACGAGTGATTTACGCATACGCGCGCGTTCTTCCTGACGGCGGTTAACCTCTGCTTCGAAAATGCGCGTGCGCAACATGGTCATTGCCTTCTCCTGGTTCTCATGCTGCGAGCGGCCCTCCTGGCATTCTACCACCACACCTGTAGGAACGTGTGTGAGGCGCACAGCCGATTCCGTTTTGTTTACGTGCTGACCACCCGCACCGCTCGCGCGATACGTATCACGACGAATATCTGCAGGGTTTATTATTACATCGAATTCTTCTGCTTCAGGCAACACCGCTACCGTTGCGGCACTGGTATGCACTCGGCCTTGTGTTTCCGTTTCCGGCACGCGCTGCACCCTATGAACTCCACTCTCAAACTTCAGCGTTCCGTAAACCTCAGCTCCTACTATTTCAAACGAAACTTCCTTGAAGCCTCCCATTGTACCTTCATTCAAATTCAGCACTTCATACTTCCAACCCTGATTCTGAATATACCGAGTATACATTCGAAATAAATCGCCCGCGAATATGGAAGCTTCATCACCTCCGGTACCGGCTCGTATCTCCATAATGCAGTTCTTGGTATCCTCTGGATCCTTCGGTATAAGCATGAACTTCACCTCTTCATCCATCTTTTCCTTCAATGGCGTGAGTATGTCGAACTCCTCTTGTGCCAAGGCTTTTAAATCAGCATCTTCATTCGAATACAAAATTTCCTTTGCTGCCTTCAGGTCATCATTCACCTTTTTGTACTCGTGATATTTATCTACGAGAATTCCTAAATCCTTGTACTCCTTCATGAGCGTGGGATACCGCTTCATGTCCGAAATAACATCCGGGTCGGTAATCATCTTTCCTACCTCATTGTGCCGGTCAACAATCGCCGCCAATCTATCCAACAGATCTTGCATACTTCTTTCTAATTATGATTCATAGATAAACTCACCCTGCTCACTTTGAATGGTGAGCTTCTTAACTGGCGACGCCTCGACACGCCCCACAATCTGCGCATCGATATGAAAACCGCGCGCAATCTCAATCATTCGCACGGCACTTGCAGCGTTTGTATATATCTCAAGTCGGTGGCCCATGTTGAACACGCGATACATTTCCTGCCAGGGTGTTTTTGACTCTTGCTGTATCATTCGAAACAAAGGAGGCGTTGCAAACAAGTTATCCTTCACCACGTGCAATGCATCCACAAAATGAAGAACCTTCGTTTGCCCTCCTCCACTGCAGTGCACCATGCCATGAACCTTCGACCTCATCTCAGCAAGTATCGCCCTTGCAACCGGCAGATAGGTTCGTGTTGGTGAAAGAACGAGTCGGCCTGCATTCAATGGAGCATCCTCTACCAAATCCGTCAAAGCATACGAACCGCTGTATACTAGGTCTGACGGCAGCGACGGGTCAAAGCTCTCGGGATATTTCGAAGCAAGGGTATTGTAAAACACATCATGTCGGGCGCTCGTCAATCCATTGCTCCCCATTCCGCCGTTGTATTCGCCTTCGTAACTCGCTTGTCCGCTGGAGGAAAAACCAACGATTACATCGCCTGCTGCTATGCGCGCGTTGTCAATTACTTCATCACGGCGCATGCGTGCTATTACGGTTGAATCAACGATAACAGTTCGCACCAAATCTCCTACATCAGCCGTTTCTCCTCCGGTCACCGTTACACAAATTCCGAGTTCCGTTAATTCATCGGCCAACTCTTGTGTACCACTAATAATAGCACTTACTACTTCTCCCGGAATAAGACCCTTATTGCGACCAATTGTACTGCTCAACAATATTTGATCGGTAACACCCACACACATCAAATCGTCCAGATTCATGATGAGCGCATCTTGCGCAATTCCCTTCCACACGCTCATGTCACCGGTTTCTTTCCAGTATACATAGGCAAGGGATGATTTCGTGCCCGCACCATCGGCGTGCATCACCAGACAATGTTCATCGCTTCCCGACAAATAATCGGGAACAATTTTGCAAAAGGCCTTTGGAAAAAGTCCCTTATCGAGCGTTCGAATGGCTGCATGCACATCTTCCTTCTGCGCTGAAACACCCCTTCGTGTATATCGTGAATCGTTCATTTATAAAAAATAAAAGAGGCGAACCAAACTGGCTCGCCCCTGAGTTCTTTTCATTAAAGCTACTTACCCGGCACGTAATCGTTGCGCAAAACACGGAATACCGTGCGGCGATTCAATTGGTGCGCTGCTTCTTGCTGCTCCTTTCCGGATAATTTGTTGATGTATGCTTCTGTCAATTCATCTCCCTTCTTGAAACCGCTCATGTCGCGTCGCAAAATGCGCGGCTCCGTCTCACCCTTACCAACAGCAACAATTCGCTTCGGATCAATACCCTTTTCTTTCACCAAGTAATCGACACACGCTTGTGCACGTGCCTGAGAAAGTGTCTGGTTGTCTTTGTCGGCACCACGAGCATCGGTGTGTGCTTCCAATTGCACGACCAACTTAGGATTGTTCTTCATGATATCAAACAAATAATTCAACGAGTCCTTCGAATTCACTTCGGCGTTCACCTGCAATGAACTCTTCGCATAATCGTAACGCACCTCAGGCATTTCGATACCGCCCTGACGAGAAGTTGGGTCTGGAATAGGAATAATAAAATACTCACGAGCGAAGTTGGTAGAAGCGTTCAAACCAACGGTTGAAAGACGATCGGCTGTGCCTATGTATTTCTCCTTCTGCACATCCAATGTGTAGGTGTAGTTCATCAAAATTTGCGACTTGTCAAAACTAAATCCACCATTCGCATCGGTGGTCACTTTCAAGTTAACCGGATCTCCCGAATTGCTTGAACCTACCAAGGCAATATCAACACCACTTACAGGTGATCCGCTATCCTTATCATACACAGTTCCAACTAAGGAGAAATCCAATCCGGCTTCTACGAAACGGTAGATATCGTCTTTTCCTTTTCCACCCGGACGATCGGATGTGATGTATCCGGAAAATGTTTTATCACCTTCCTTTTTAGGGTCAATCACCAACGCGAAATCGTTGGATGACGTATTCAAAGGGTAGTCTACAACAACCGGCTTGTCGTAGCTCATCTCACCCAACTTTGCACACTTAAAAATATCCAGACCACCTAATCCACCCCAGCCATTCGATGAAAAATAGAGTGTACCATCAGGGCCAATCACAGGGAACATATCATCTCCTTTCGAATTGACAACTTCCAAGTTCACCGGCTTTGACCATTCAGATGAATTGCTGTCATACTTGATATACCAAATGTCCTTGCCACCTTTTCCACCTGCCATATTAGAAGCGAAGAGCAAATATTTTTGATCATGCGTCAAAAAAGGCTGTCCTACAACTGTTGAATCATCCGTATTCCTGTCTACGATGTTCAAGCTCTTAACATCTACAAACTTTCCATCTGCGTTTTTCGTGGCTCGTGCTATGTCACAAGCAAAATAGACCTTGGAGCTTTCATAGCGACAGGAGGTAAACAGAATGTCTGAATAATCCTTATTAAAGCAGGCTGCTCCCTCATTTCCCATGGTGTTCACTACACCCGGTAAAGGTGAAGGGACACTAAATTTTCCCTTCTTGTCCATTTCCGCCGTAAACAAGTCGTTGAAATATTCACCGGTAATTGGATCCTTGTAAGAGCCGGCACTTGCAGGTCTGGCCGACGATAGTACCACTTGAGTTGGCCCCGCGAAAACGAGCCCGTAATCAAAAAACTCAGAATTTAATTCTACAACGTTTGATACCGTAATGCGGGTTTTCGATGCCTTCTTTGAAGCTGCATCCTGCGCTGATTTAACACCAAGAGCTGCCTTCGACTTATCGCCTCCTTTCGC
>JBJTRD010000439.1:0-7731 GCA_046075945.1 Flavobacteriales bacterium | reverse complement strand
AATCAATCAGAATCAGGGCATCGGGTTGGAACGCGGCAACATCTTCTTCGCAAAACCGGAAGTTGCGCATAATGGTGCGCAGATTTATAACGACCTCATAGAAGCCCATGAAAGCAAGTTCGCGGTAGTGCTTAACTACATCGGCACCCTGCGCTTTCATGAGGTCGCCTCCCCATGCACGAATATCGAGTGACGGCTCTTGCAATCGCATTGCTTTTATAAGATTGCTACCATGCAAATCGCCCGATGCTTCACCCGCTATGATATAGAGCTTCACGTTTGTTGGATTTAATAGAGCCAGGCAATAACGGCTACAGAGATTACCAATACGATTATGAGTCCTTTGCAGAATTCTTCGTAACCGCGCTTCACTAACAGGAAGAAGAGAAGTACGTCGGCAAGCATGGAAAAGGAAAGGATACGGCTTTGAAAATCTTGTAATGCGTCACCCAGAAATATGTCATTTACGAATTCGCTGAAGAAAATGCCGTTGTACCAGGAAAACCCCAATCCGAAAATGCAAAAACCTAGCAGTGCTCCAATCAATCCGCCCAGTATTCCGAAGCCAACGTGGTTGAGGGGACGTTTCATAAGTTCCATTGTTTTAAGGTTTCCATCGCCCGGTAAGCCGTAAGGTCGAAGTGAACGGGTACGACGGAAACAAAATTGTTGGCCAAGGCAATCTCATCGGTTTCCATTCCCTCATCCTGTAATTTGAATTCGCCGGTCAGCCAGTAGTAGGGTTTACCAAAGGGATCGGTGCGAACATCGAAGTTGTCTTCCCAATAACCTTTTGCCTGGTGGCATATTCGAATACCGGCAATACTCGATGGGGGGCCTTTCGGAATATTCACGTTCAGGCAGGTGTCTTTCGGAATGCCTCTGTCTAAAGCTGCCTTTACAATCTTTTCTACTATTTGCATCGAAGCGTCGAAATCGGCATCGGCACTATGATCGAGCAGTGAAAAACCAATGGAGGGTATCCCTTCAACTGCTCCTTCCATGGCGGCCGACATAGTGCCGCTGTAAATGACATTGATGCTCGAGTTAGCGCCGTGATTGATGCCTGAAACTACCAAATCGGGCTTACGGTGCATCACTTTATAGATGGCCAGCTTCACACAATCGACCGGCGTGCCGCTACACGAAAATGCGGCCTGAACAGGTAGCTCATATTTGAGCGGATGAAGTCGAAGCAGGTTGTTAATCGTTACCGCATGACCCATACCCGATTGGGGTTTATCGGGAGCGACTACGACTATATCTCCAAACGGAAGAACAGCTTTCGTAAGCGATAGAATGCCTTTCGAATACACGCCATCGTCGTTGGTTACCAAAATGAGTGGTCGTTGATTCGTGGTATTCATGCCGCAAACATAGTTCATCCATTGGGTCGGTTGAATTCGTTATTTGACGGCACATGTCGCGAATTGTCGCAATCGGTGTAAATTCGCCTCATTCACAGTTGGAATGATTCGGAAGAAGAAAATTGTCATTGTAGAAGACCATCTCATCATCCAAGAACTTCACAAACAGTATGTAGAAGATCTGGGTCATGAAGTGGTGGCTTGTTTCACCACAGGAGAAGAGGCCATCCATTATTTTCAGGATAGTTCGGCAGATTTGGTGCTCATGGATATTCGCCTGGACGATTCGATGGATGGCATCGAGGTTACGAAAAAAATCCAGGAGCTAAAGCCGGTACCTGTGGTGTACATCACAGGTAATACGGAAGACTCGAACTTCCGAAGAGCTATGGAAACGTCGATGGCTGGTTTTATTTCGAAGCCGGTTTCTCAAAGTGAGCTGGAAAACGTAATTGATTCGTTGAACGATCTGACGAGTTCCATTATCTACGCCGAAAAAATTCAAAAGGCCATATTCCCGCAACGAAAAGATTTTGATGCCCTTTTTGAAAATACGATTCATATCAATCGCCCCATGCACATCATTGGAGGCGATTTCCCTTTTTTGCGTCACTTCCCGGAAAGCGGGCTGGTAGTAGGTGGGTTGGGCGACTGCACAGGCCATGGAATTCCGGCGGCATTGCTTTCAGTTCTTTGCCATGAGATCATTTCCAACATTATTCAACGCACGCAGGATTTGCGAGAAGTTGCTCATGAGTTGAACAGCTCCTTGATTAATAACCTGGCAAAAATGAATAGTTCGGATGGTGTGAATGATAGTCTTGATATGATCATGTTCAAGGTGGATGTGGAAGCTAGAACTATGCAAATAGCAGGATTCAAAATGGGCTTTCTTCATTGGAGCGCATCAGCCGGAACCCTGGAATATCACAAGTTCAAGGGTAAATCGCTGGGCACACCCATCGAGGACAAGGATATTCAGCTGATAAGTATTTCATACGGCTCAGACGATCAGTTTTTCTTTTATAGTGATGGAGTTACCGATCAGTTCGGAGGCCCACAATCCAAGAAGATTTCCACCAAGGGTTTGATGAATGTTATCCAGCAGGTGATGAGCGAAAGCGCAGGCAATCGGGAGCGCGAAATAAACCTTCTTCTGCGCAGATGGCAAGGGATGAGTGTGCAGACCGACGATATGCTCCTGCTTGGAGTTTCTCCTGCCCGTGTTAAACTATAAACGAATCCGACTAAACCGGTTTCCGGCCTAACATCGGTAGGCGATCGAACTCGTGCAAGGGTTTCCTTTCGTATCTTGCGTTTTAACTTGAAGTAAATTGGATGAATACGAATTTGCATTTACCCCTTATTGACCGGTTACACTCTTCAAACGACTTTCAATGGCAGAAACTGCAAGAGTCACTTGTTGAGCTTTCATCGCTTGCTCGCCCTGCGTTGTGTGTTATCGATTTATTGGATAAGGACCATATCTTACGCATCAAGTCGCGAGAAGTGATTGATTTGAATGTGGCGCTATCTGAAGAAGATTGGGAATTGTGCTTCGCATTGGCGGAAGGTCTTCGCCCGGTAGGCTCTCAAGTTCCACATTGGCTTTCGGAATTAACCGAGGGTGTTCTCGCACGAACTACTGCGTTAATTGCAAACCCAATTCGCGATGAACATGGATTGACCATTGGTCTTCTGTATGCATTCTATTCCGAGGGTATTCCGGATGACGTGGTCATATCCTACCAACGGCTCATCGCCATTCAATGCAGTAATGTTATACAGCAGTGGCAGTTTGCTCGCCGAAACCAGCAACTGCTTTCTCGCTTATGGGCTTCGATTGAGCTGAGTTGTCCCGGATTCTTAATTCTGGATGAGAAAATGCGTATTGTCGAAAAGGGATCGATTTACGATAAGGCTATACCACAACTTACCATTGGCAGTCGATTCGACCAGTATTTCGTATGGGATTCACCCGGTCAAATTGAGGAGTGGCTGAATGCTGATGTGCTAAAGCCGAAGCTTCGTTTCTACCATGCGATAGAACTTAACCAGCGGTATAAATGCACCATACGCCCTATCGAATCCAATTTATTTTTAGTGTTGTCAAATCCGGTTATTAATAGTAACCATGCCATGGTAGATTATCATCTGACCGCATCCGATTTTCCTTCACACGACTATATTACGGATTTTGTGTTTCTGCAAACAACTACACTGCAAAATCTCGAGGAGCTTCAACAATCAAACGAGATTATGCAGGCGCGAAATAGGGAGCTAGAGCATATCCATGCTGATTTGTTGCGAAATAAGATGTTACTTGAAAATAGGATAGAAGAACGGAATGAGCGCGTGTTGCGCTTGTTGAATTTTCCGGAGCAGAATCCCAATCCTGTTTTTGAGATAGATTTTACGCGCCGATTTATTTGTTTCTCGAACAAGGCAGCTAAATCAGCTTTCGGTGATTTACTTACACTGCCATATCATGAGTTTTTGGCCTCACTTGCAGTCACGCACGACTTTGTGTCGGGAAGTTTGAAGTTTCGCGTCGAATTCGAGAATATGAATCGTTTCTATGAAGCCGATGCGTCGAGAGTTCCGAACGAGGATATTGTTCGTTTTTACACACGCGACATCAGTGATCAGCGGAATATTAAAAATTTGCTTGCGCGCCAGCAGCAAGGGTTAAACCAGTTGCTTGCAGTATTAGAGGCCTTTAATATTGACCGTAAAGAAGTTCTTCAACAGGCGAATTTGAGTGAGGTAATGCACGATGTTCAAAAACTTCTCTCGACTAAAAATTGATATGGAAATATGATTTTTCGCAGTTTCATTCGTGGCGGATTGGGCGATTTTAGTTCCCGTTATTTTCAAATTGATCACCCGAGTTATGCTTAAAAATGTTGTTGTTATTGTAGATGATGATCTAACTATTCTGGAGTTGCTGCGTTATCAGATTACGGACGCTATAGGTTCCGGTTGTGAGGTAGAGCTGGCAACTTCTGGCAGTGAGGTCAACGATTTGCTTGTTCAGTTGCAGGAACAGAATAGAAAGGTGTGTGTCCTTGTTACCGATTATTTTCTGGATGATGCAACAGGGTTGGATATCATTGAACGTGTTAAGAAGCAATTTCCAACCTGTTCTACCGTGCTTCTGACCGGCCAGCATCAACGCGATATTCAAATCGACCCCGAAAGTAAATTCATCCCGGATCGCTTCTTTTCGAAGCCATGGAACTCGTTTGAACTTAAGTCTCATCTCAATAATCTGACATCAGATTTAACTGAATAGTCTTGGCAAAATGACACGCAACGAAGAAGAGGACCACTGGTTATTGAGGCGTCAATTGCATGAACATACCGGCGATTCGGTACCTGGTTCATTTGCGCAAGTGGTTAATCGTGCTTATCGGATTTTTGACGACAACTATTTGCGCATTAAGCTTATTCTGCGCAGAAAAATTTATCAGCTGGTCGATTCAAACGCACAGTTACAGGTGCTGCTTGCTGAGCGCAACAGCCGCATTGATTCCAATGAAGAGCGCCTAAAAAAGCTTGTGTACAATTTGAATCGATCAGAAGTGATTGCTCATTTGGGTAGTTTCACTTGGCATAAGGGTAGCATGGAAGCTGAATATTCTGATAATTTGCTCAAATTATTGGGTTTTGACAGCGAGGAGCAAAGTATGCTTGCCATGCTGCGCAAGTTTGAAGATCCTTTGCAAATTATCGTTGCCTTGCGAAATGCAAACCGATCGAATAATGTCGTGAAGCTCTCGAACCTTAAGCTGAAAGGTGAATCGAGATATTTTGATATGGAGGCCCACCTGACGTTTTCGGGTGGCGAGGCTATTGAGGTTATTTCCGGCATTATTAAGGATAATACCCGGTGGGTACATGTTAATAATCGCGCAGAAGACCAGAAAAAATTCTATGAGGCAATTTTGAATAATATTCCGGTCGACATTGCCATTTTTAACTACGATCATAAGTACATGTATTTGAATCCTATTGCTGTGCGCGATCAGGAAGTACGCGAATTCCTCCTAGGACGCGATGATTTTGACTATTGTAAGTTCCGAAATCTGGATACCACAAAAGCTGAAATGCGACGCGGTGTTTTTAATCGCGCACGCGATACCAAGGAGATGGTTGAGTTTGAAGATGTGTCGATTAAACCGGATGGAACCAACCGATACATGTTGCGTCGTTATTTTCCTGTTATTGATGCAAAAGGTGAATTCACGTTTATGCTGGGTTACGGCATAGACATTACCAAGATGAAGGGCCAGGAATTGACGCTGGAACATTCGCTGCATGAGAAGGAGCTGCTGCTTGGAGAAATTCACCACAGCGTAAAAAACAACCTTACTCTGATTGTTGCCTTGCTTGAAATCAACAGCGCGCACGAAAAGGATGATCTGGTGAAGAAGTATTTCAACGAAATTCGAAATCGTATCAGTGCGATGGCGCTCATTTATGATAAACTGTATCGGTCGGAAGTCTTCAACCTGATTAATCTGAGGGAGTACATTACAGCACTTACCAACTCATTGCAGCAGTCCTTCTTACCGGACAGACGTGATGTAATAGAGTTGGAGGTCGATGAAGTATTTGTCGACAATAAAGTGGCTGTGCCACTTGCACTTCTTATCAACGAATTGCTGAGCAATGCGTTTTTACACGCTATTCCAAAGACTGAAATTCCAAGGTTGCGATTGTCGTTCAAGCGAGAATCGGAACACATCATCCGCTTAGCCATTAGTGACAATGGTCCGGGATTAACGGAGGGATTGGACATCTCCATAGGCCGAACGTTTGGATTTAAGTTAATTGGTCTATTTGCCCGACAACTGAAAGGGAAACTGAATACTTCGAGTGATGCTGGTCTGTTGGTTGAAGTAGTTTTTGAAAATCTGAACCATGAGGTTCGGAATTGACATTTGCCTTTCATCTTTGTCCAAAATTAATTTGGATGAATGCATACATTGTCGATGGCGTGCGCACGCCTGTTGCGAATTTCGGAGGCAGTCTATCGTCTGTGCGCGCCGATGATTTAGCAGCACATGTTATAGCGCGTTTAATGGAACGCCACCCTCACGTCGATGCCACACAGGTGACCGATGTAGTGATGGGATGTGCCAACCAAGCCGGTGAAGACAATCGCAATGTGGCGCGCATGGCACTGCTTCTTGCGGGATTGCCGAAGGAAGTACCCGGAGAAACCGTCAACAGATTGTGTGCTTCTGGAATGGCGGCTGTGGTGAATGTGGCTCGTGCAGCTCATGCAGGCGAAGGGGATCTTTTCATTGCCGGTGGTGTTGAACAAATGACCCGAGCGCCCTGGGTAATATCCAAGACCAGCACTGCATTCGGGCGCGATGCACAAATGTTCGACAGTAGTTTCGGATGGCGGTTTATCCATCCGAAAATGAAGGAAATGTATGGCACTGATGCGATGGGAGAAACAGCCGAGAATCTGGCCGAGCTCTATTCAATTAGCCGTGAAGACCAAGATCGGTTTGCTATGTGGTCGCAACAAAAGGCAGCACAATCTTCAGCACGTCTGGCCATGGAAATGACACCGGTTACAATTCCCCAGAAAAAGGGCGACGCTATCATTTTTGTTGCAGATGAGTTTGTAAAACCACAAACCTCACTTGAAGGATTGGCCAAACTGAAGCCCGCGTTTCGCGCCGGTGGTACGGTCACCGCAGGAAATGCGTCCGGATTGAATGATGGGGCAGCGGCATTGCTTATTGCATCTGAAAATGGTTTGAAGACACATCAGCTTCAACCTCGGGCGCGCATCATCGCGTCGGCTGTGACCGGCACCGAGCCCCGTATCATGGGTATTGGACCCGTTGAGGCTTCGCGATTAGCCTTGAAGCGAGCGGGTCTTGCGCTGAATCAAATTGATGTAATTGAGTTGAACGAGGCCTTTGCTGCTCAGGTATTGGCCTGCACACGTCAACTCGGGCTCGCTGATACTGATGAGCGAATAAACCCAAACGGTGGGGCCATTGCACTCGGGCATCCATTGGGAATGAGCGGCGCCAGATTATTGAATAGCGCAGCTCTTCAGCTACAACTTTCCGGCAAACGATACGCCTTGTGTTCCATGTGCATCGGCGTAGGGCAGGGCTACGCCGTTATCCTTGAAAGAGTTTAGAAGGTTATGGCAAATATTTTTGAGTTTAATGGATTCATTCCTGTGGTGCACGAAACAGCTTTTGTGCATCCCAATGCAACGGTTACGGGCAATGTCATTATTGGAAGAGATGTATACATTGGTCCCGGTGCTGCTATTCGTGGCGACTGGGGAGCTATTGTCATAGAAGATGGTTGCAATGTTCAGGAG
>JBJTRD010000438.1:0-2866 GCA_046075945.1 Flavobacteriales bacterium | reverse complement strand
CCTTGAAAAAATTCATACACGCGAGTTACTCGATCAAATCATTCGCATGTTGCCCGAGTCACCGCCATACTTCCCGAAGGATGACATCAGCGATCGGACTATGCGATTTTTCGTGAGCGAAATCATTCGCGAGAAAATCTTCATGAACTACGATAAGGAAATTCCCTATGCAAGTGAAGTACACATCGAGGAATATTTGGAAGAACCCGACATTGTGCGCATATCTGCGCTGATTCTGGTAGAACGCGAATCACAAAAGCGAATCGTTATCGGACATCAGGGAAGCATGCTGAAACGAGTGGGCACGCAGGCACGCAAGGACATGGAGTCGTTTATTGGCAAGAAAATCTTTCTAAAAACGCATGTGAAGGTGGATGAAAACTGGCGTCAGGACGAGCGTAAGCTCAAGAACTTTGGATACATTGAGTGAGTATGATTGCCTTTGCTAACGCTAAAATTAATTTGGGGTTGTTTGTGACCGAGCGTCGCGCGGATGGATATCACAACCTCGAAAGTATTTTTCTTCCCGTTAGTTTGTGCGATGTGGTGGAGGCAATACCGAGCAAGGGAACAGACATTTCTTTTAGCGTGCAAGGCCGTGCAATTGACGGGGATATTGAAACCAATTTGTGCGTGAAGGCCTATCGCCTGTTGCAGCGCGATTTTTCGATTGGTGGAGTAGAAGCCACGATGCTGAAGAACATCCCGATTGGTGCCGGTTTGGGCGGCGGTTCGAGCGATGGGGCGCACATGCTCAAAATCTTGAATTCCATTTTTGCTATCAATCTATCGAATGAGCAATTGGAAAAATATGCCGCTGAGCTAGGCAGCGATTGTCCTTTTTTCATTCAAAGCAAGCCTTGCTTTGTCCATGGTCGAGGTGAGTTGCTCGAAAATATTCATCTCGATTTGCACGGGCAGCAGTTGGTTATCATTCACCCCGGCATTCACGTTAGCACAGCTGAGGCTTATCGCGGTGTTTCACCCAAACCTGCGCAGTTCGATTTACACACCATCATGCAATTACCGCGTCATCAATGGCAGGCAACTATTACAAATGATTTCGAAGCTTCGGTGTGCAAGTCGCACCCTTCGATTGCTGCACTTATAGATACGCTGCTGGAACAAGGCGCGTGGTATGCGCGCATGAGTGGCAGTGGTTCGGCTGTGTTCGCGTTTTTCGATCAGCGTGTTGAGTTAAAGAATATTCCCAATGCGTATTTCTGTCATTGGGGAAACGTCGTTTAGTAGGTTCTGGGGATTGGGTACTGAATACTGAATATTGGTTGCTGAGGACTAAGTGCTACTTAGCCAATCGCCACTCGCCATTCGTCAATCGTCACTCGCTATTTGAATCTTTATTCCAGCACGATGCGTCGGTAGTATGTTTTATTACCATCAGCAATAAGCAGCACATAAGACCCTCGTGCGAATTCGTTGCATGGTACTTCGATGCGCTTGCCGTTCATTTTTCCGTTCACAAGAATTCTTGTTCCGTTGGATTGCACCAGAAAAATGCGCGGTGTATGAATTTCATCGGGTAATTCGAGTGTGAAACTGCGCGAGGCCGGATTGGGAAAAACTTCCGGAGTATTTGTCCCAACGCCATTAATAGAATTGAATACGATATCGAAATAAATGGATGTCGAATCCCAAACACCGCATCTGCCCGCAATCAGTTCGACCGTGTGATCGCCGGGTTCGAGCTGGGCAATAAAAAGACTGTCTTCTATCCAAGGTTGAAATCCGAGATTGTCGACCGAGTAATACACTTCATCAGCATGCATACTTTGCTGCACGACCGCATACGGACTGGTGTTTTGTTCAACAAGGTTTAACACAGCCAATGGATCCCAGTTTCCAATAAACCATTCAGAAGGATTCATGAAGACAAGGTCGTGAACGGCCTGTCGAATTATGGCCTCATTTCCATTGTCAATCGTGTAATCGTACGTTGCATTGAGCGGTGATTTTCGGAAGAAGGCTGTGTAAAAGCAAAGCGCAGCCGTGTACGAACCGGAAGGCGAAGGATGACTTCCATCGGATGCATACAGCGCTATTTCAGGATGATTTTCCCGAAGGTAACGCCACACGGCTCCAACGGGTGAAACGATGCCCTCATTCATCTCAGCCATCATCATGTAGCGTTCGCGCAGCAAATCGTCCATCCCTTCATACGTGCACACAGGTGGCCAGTTGGCGCAATTTTGCTGATCGCCGTTCTGTCGTCCCCAGGTCATGTAGAAAACCGTTTCCGTGCATGGGTTGTGGGCGAGAATGGAATCGTTCAATGCAGTGGCAAAAGGAAATGTTTGCACTTCCACTTGTTCAATGGGAAATGCCGGCATCTGACTTTGTTCCTGAAGCACTACAAAATCCCAATTGCCTTGCGAAATAAAATTCATCGAGGTGGCATTCCCTAAATGTCCTTCAAACGTATATCCACCCGGAGTGTTGGAAGCAACAACAAGCGTATCACCTGCAGACAGGGCAACGTCTGCAGTGAGCTGAGCGAGGTTGTTGTAGGCCGTGTAGGAATTTCCCAGAAACAACGCACGTTTAGTGGCTTGCCCCATGCATGACATAGATGCAAATAGGACGACGACAAAGGGAAAAAGAGTGTGCTTCATTAATGTGAAATGATGATGGGCTGGTTCCAGTGATTTGTTTCTGTAACGATTTGAAGAAGATACATCCCCGCGGGATACGCATCGGTTTGGATTCGATGAAGGTTCTTATTCGATGTGTTTTCGAAATGAACACACTGTCCGTTTATGTTGAACAGTTTTATTTCGAAAGTATTGAAATTCGCCGGAAGCTGCACGAATAGGTGCGATTCGGATGGGTTGGGGTAGACCAGAGGATG
>JBJTRD010000437.1:0-2382 GCA_046075945.1 Flavobacteriales bacterium | reverse complement strand
AGACTTCCCATTGCTGTTTTCCTCCGAAAAAATTAGAAAGGACGGTTACCGGTTACTTGCAGACCCATGCTTCGTGCCGTTCCGGCGACCATTTTCATGGCCGACTCGATGGTGAAGCAATTGAGGTCCGGCATTTTGTCTTCTGCTATGGCACGCACCTGATCCCAGGTTACTTGCCCAATCTTCTGGCGGTTTGGCTCTGCAGCACCCTTCTTTGCCTTGGAGGCATCGAGGAGTTGCACAGCTGCCGGTGCCGTTTTAATAACGAAGTCAAAAGACTTGTCGCTATAAACGGTGATCAATACCGGGCAAACTTTACCTGCCTTGTCCTGTGTACGGGCATTGAACTGCTTACAGAATTCCATGATGTTAACACCTTTGGAACCGAGAGCAGGGCCTACAGGGGGCGAGGGGTTTGCAGCACCACCTTTGATTTGCAGCTTGACGAATCCAGCTACTTCTTTCGCCATTTTACTTTGTGTTTATTTGGTTTGTGCGTGGCTTGCAAGGGGAAGCGAATCGTAACATCTGTTTAAATTCAATGCGCACCACACGCGTCTTAATTCATTCTAGTGACGAGTGGCGAATGACGATCTATTCGCCACTTGGCACTCGCCATTCGTCATTACTCTTTCTCCACCTGCAGATAGCCAAGCTCTACAGGTGTTTTGCGGCCGAAGATTTTCACCATCACTTTCAACTTCTTCTTCTCTTCATTAATCTCTTCGATTACACCGCCAAAATTGTTGAATGGCCCATCGATAACTTTTACATTCTCACCCACAACGAATGGAATGTTGAGTTCTTCGCCTGATTCCGCCAACTCATCTACTTTACCCAATATTCGGTTTACTTCTGACAAACGGAGTGGGATGGGATCCCCCTTTTTCTCAGCACCCAGAAAACCAATCACGTTGGTAATGTTCTTGATAATGTGGGGTATTTCACCGATAAGCGCAGCTTCAATAAGCACATACCCCGGAAGGTAACTGCGCTCTTTGGTCACTTTCTTACCGTTGCGGATTTGAAATACTTTTTCAGTAGGAATCAATACTTGCGAAACATAGTCTTGCATACCGCGAGCTTTTATTTCGCTCTCGATGTATTCCTTTACCTTCTTTTCCTTACCGCTGATGGCACGCACAACGTACCATTTTTTTTCGATATCACTCATTTCGATGGTTGCCTAAATGGATGGTTTGTGTGATAATCAGGTGAGGAAATCATATAAGAAACCTACCAGTCCCTTCCAAGTGGAAGAAGCGTCACCACTCACTCCGAAAATGAAGTCCATAGCAAAAATGCAGATGGTCAGAATGAGGGTAGTGATGAACACAAGGACCGTGCTTTCCAACAATTCATCCCAGGTTGGCCAGGTCACTTTCTGCACCAACTCGCTGTATGATTCTTCAAAATACGTTTTTATTCCTGCCATAACTCGTATCGTTTTTACCGAATCGATTCGGTGTTATTCTGTTTCGTTGCACGGGCACCAGGACTCGAACCTAGATCAACGGTTTTGGAGACCGCTATTCTGCCATTGAACTATGCCCGTAATGCTTAAGTGACGAATGACCAGTGACCAGTGACAAATGCTGAGAGGCCTATGATTGGTAATTACCACTTGAGACTACCATTCACCATTCACTATCCATCATCTCTTTTCGATTGAAAACCAATACATTCAGCACCGGTTCCTCAATCAAAGGATTATGCTCTTTTGCCAATCCTGTTTTAAACGTGAAAGTGAAGGCGACATCTTTTGACGGATATCGCCTTCACTATATGTTTCACTCGCGGTTGATTACGCGATGATGTCAGTAACCTGACCTGCACCAACGGTACGTCCACCTTCGCGGATTGCGAAACGAAGACCTTTGTCCATTGCGATAGGGGCAATCAAATTAACTTCGATTGATACGTTATCGCCTGGGAGTACCATTTCGCGACCGGCTTCGAGGTTGATCTCACCGGTAACGTCGGTTGTGCGGAAGTAGAACTGAGGACGGTATTTGTTGTGGAAAGGAGTGTGACGACCACCTTCTTCCTTCTTCAATACGTAGATCTCAGCCTTAAACTTCATGTGTGGTTGAATTGAACCCGGCTTGCAGATAACCATACCACGACGGATGTCGCTCTTTTCAATACCACGGAGGAGAAGACCAACGTTGTCACCGGCTTCACCGCGATCCAAAATTTTGCGGAACATTTCAACACCTGTAACGGTAGACTTCAATTTGGCTTCGTTGAAACCGATGATATCTACTTCTTCACCTGAGTTGATAACACCACGCTCGATACGACCTGTAGCAACAGTACCACGACCAGTGATCGTGAACACGTCTTCTACAGACATCAAGAAAGGCTTTTCAACTTCACGGG
>JBJTRD010000436.1:0-2887 GCA_046075945.1 Flavobacteriales bacterium | reverse complement strand
TTCGATATCCTGAGCGGTTCCGTAAAAATGAACAGCATATACGGTGTTCCGCTTATACGCGTGAATCAGGAAATCATGCCGCAGTGGCAATTTTCCGTGAAGCGTGTTTTGGATATTGGCGTGTCGGTGTTTGCCCTTTTGTTTTTATTTCCTTTCCTCCTTCTCATAGCTATAGCCATCAAGCTTTCTTCCAGTGGTCCTATTCTTTACTCGCAGGAACGAATTGGAAAACACAGCAAGCCATTTCGGATTTTTAAATTCAGAACCATGGTCTCGAATGCGGAATCGCATGGCCCTCAATTAAGTTCTTCACACGATAACCGGGTAACGCGGATAGGGCGATTTCTGCGTAAAACGCGTGTCGATGAATTGCCACAATTCTACAATGTATTGATGGGCGAAATGTCGCTTGTAGGCCCTCGCCCTGAACGTCGATATTTCATCGATTTAATTATGGAACGCGCTCCGCACTATAGCCACTTGCACAGGGTACGTCCGGGCATCACTTCGTGGGGACAAGTGAAGTATGGTTACGCTGAGAATGTAGATCAAATGATACAGCGATTGAAGTACGATGTGTTGTACATCGAGAACATGTCGCTTGCCATGGATCTCAAGATTCTTTTCTATACGGTTGCCATCGTGCTAAAAGGTTCCGGAAAATAGATTCCTCAAACGAGGGAAGCTGCCTTCTGCATACGTTCCGACTGATAAACATCTTTTGAATGATACGGTATTTCACTTCGCAACGAAGCATGCAGTTTCTCTATAACTTCGGAACTCTTCATGGGTCTTCGTAAATCCAGCGCCTGTGATGCAGTTAACCATTCAATGGCGAGAATTTTTTTGAAATTATCGAGCACACGAGCACATTTCGTGGCTGCATTCGCACCCATACTTACATGGTCTTCCTGTCCGTTGCTGCTATCGATACTATCTACGCTGGCAGGTGTGCAGAGTTGTTTGTTTTGCGAAACAATACTGGCGGCCGTGTATTGCGGAATCATGTAGCCGCTATTCAGCCCGGCGTCGTCGGCGAGGTATGCAGGAAGGCCACGCTGTCCGCCTATGAGCTTATAGGTTCGACGTTCCGAGATACTGCCGGCTTCAGCCAACGCAATGGCCAGAAAATCGAGCACCAACGCAAGGGGCTGTCCATGAAAATTACCACCGGAAATCACTTGGTCAGTTTCAGAAAAAATGAGCGGATTGTCGGTTACCGAATTCAATTCAGTTTCGACAACGCTCTTTACATGCCTCAATGCATCGAAGCTTGCACCGAGTACTTGAGGAATGCATCGAAAACTATAGGGGTCCTGCACATGTTTTTTTGGTTGCAACGCAATGGAACTTCCGCTTAGAATGTCGAGCATGCGTTGTGCCACATACCGCTGGCCGGCATGCGGACGTATAGCATGCACAAGCGGATGAAACGGGTCGAGCCTGGCATCATACCCATCCACCGATAACGCGGCGATAGCAAGGCTTCGTTCCAGTAAACGCTCACCTTCGGCAACGCACCAGGTAGCGTAAGCGCTCATGAATTGCGTTCCGTTAATCAGCGCTAATCCTTCTTTGCTCTTCAGGGTGATTGGCTTCAAATGGCAAGCATCAAGCGCTTTCATGGATGCTACTTTTTCGCCGTTGAAATAAACCTCGCCACAACCAATCAACGGTAAGCTAAGGTGAGAGAGAGGTGCCAAATCGCCACTGGCTCCGAGTGAACCTTGCGTATAAACCACCGGAAGTATGTCGTGATTGTAGAATTGGACAAGCAACCCGACAGTCGCCGATTGAACTCCACTATGGCCGTACAACAACCCGCGAATTTTCAGCAGCAGCATTAGCTTCACAATGTGATGCGGTACTTCTTCGCCCATTCCACAGGCATGCGAAAGCAAGAGGTTTTTTTGCAATGTGCTCAAATCGTCGGGTGCAATTACCGTATCGCACAATGAACCAAAGCCTGTATTCACGCCATAGATAGGTGCGCCGTTTTCAGTTGACTTTTGGTCGAGGTAATTGCGAACGTTTTCAAGTCGGCTAATTGCCTCATGGGGAAGGGCTAGTTTTTCGCCTGAATGGACAAAGCCCACAACGTCCTGACACGATTTATTTTGTGAAATGTCGAGAATACGCATACATCAGTATTGAAGGCGCAAGGTAGAACGGGAAGCCTATTTCCGGCGAGTCATTGCAGCGCCTCAAAATGAAAGTATTCAACGATTCATCAACGAATGTTCGAATTGACACAGCATGGACTAATTTGGCGCCTCCAAATCCATAGTTATGAAAGTCTTAAAAAGTACTTCCTTTATAGGAGTCATCCTATTGGTGAATGCCCTCACCGCTCAGAATATTCGTTTCGAAGAGTATACGCTGAAAAACGGATTGCATGTAATTCTTCATGAAGATCACAGCACGCCTATTACAGCCGTCACGGTCATGTACCACGTGGGTTCAAAAAACGAAATGGTTGGTCGCTCAGGCATGGCGCATTTCTTCGAACATCTGTTGTTCGAAGGTTCTGAAAATATTGGTCGAGGCCAATACTCCAAATATGTTGAAAATGCCGGTGGTGGTCTCAACGCCAACACCACTCAAGATCGCACGTTTTATTACGACTTGTTGCCCAGCAATCAACTTGAACTGGGCTTGTGGCTGGAGAGCGAACGCATGTTGCACTCGAGAGTTGAATTAGTAGGCATTGAAACGCAGCGAGAGGTGGTAAAGGAAGAAAAACGGATGCGCTACGACAATCGTCCATATGGCACGCTCTTCCAGGAAACATTGGATCATGCATTCGACGTGCATCCGTATAGCTGGACACCCATTGGTAGTATGGATGATTTGAATGCGGCTAAGGAGCAGGACTTCAAGGATTTCT
>JBJTRD010000435.1:0-3731 GCA_046075945.1 Flavobacteriales bacterium | reverse complement strand
TGGAGAAGCACTTTGTGGCGTATTTGCGGTAATGGGCAACCTTCACTATTTACTGTTCACTATTGACTTTTCTCCGGAAGTTGGTGAATAGTAGATAGTAATTAGTAAATAGTGAGTAGTAACTGGTAAATAGTGAACGCTGAATAGAAGTGCCTTCTTTTAGAGGTTCACTTCTTCACCCTCTTTGTCAAAGATGTGATATTCGAGCAACGCCGCGCTGGTCGATGGCTCTACGCGCAGTTTGATTTTGTATCTGCGGCTCCAGGTTTTGGTAATGTTTGAGAAAAATCCGCGGTTCAAATAGGCTTCTACCATCGGATGCACAGCTACGCGCAATTGTTTGTGTGTGCCTTCTTCAGACAGGAAGCGAATACTGTTTTCAATTTCTTCGGTAAACAGCAACGATGACTGAATGGTGCCTTTGCCGTCGCAGCTGGGGCACTTTTCCGTGGTCACAACTTTGGTGACCGGCTTCACGCGTTCGCGGGTGATTTCCACTACGCCGAAACGGCTCGGTGGAAGCACGTTGTGTTTGGCCTTGTCTTCTTTCATCGCATCGCGCAGCACGTCGCTGAGCTTGCGTTGATTGTCCTTGTTCTGCATATCGATGAAGTCGATGCAGATGATGCCTCCCATATCGCGCAAGCGAAGGAGGCGGGCTATTTCTTTGGCGCACTCGACGTTTGTCTGCAGTGCGTTTTCTTCCTGATTAATAACCGTGGCGTTTTTACGATTGCCGCTGTTCACGTCGATAACGTGCATGGCTTCGGTGTGCTCTACGATGAGGTAAGCGCCGCTCTTGAGGTTGACTTGCTTGCCAAAGCTCTGCTTGATTTGTCGGTGAATGCTAAACGCATCGAACAGATCGGTGCTGCGGTGCATTTTCACGATGCTTTCCTGGTGGTTGAATGTCTTCAGGAAGGCTTTTACTTCCGCGGCCACCGAATCGTCATTGACGTGTATGGCAGTGAAGTTATCATTGAGAATATCTCGCAGGATGGAGGTTGTCTTGTTGATTTCTCCCAACACACGCTGAGGAGCGCGCGCATGGCGCATATTTTTATGTAGCTCCTCCCAGCGTTTTACCAGTTCTTGCAAATCCTGATCGAGTTCCGACACGCTGGTTCCTTCGGCTTGCGTGCGGATGATGACGCCCATGTTTTGTGGGCGAATGCTGTTGATGAGTTTGCGCAATCGATCGCGCTCGTCATCATCGGTGATGCGGCCTGATAAAGAGATTTTGTTCGAGAAGGGAACCAACACCAGATATCGTCCGGCGATGGTGACTTCGGATGTCAGGCGAGGACCTTTTTGTGAAATGGGTTCTTTTGCCACCTGCACAGGAATGACGTAGCCCTGTCCAATTACATCTTTGATTTTTCCTTCCTTCTTAATATCCGGCTGCATCTGGAAGCCCATAAGGTCGGCCGTGCGTTGTTCGCCGGCTGCGGCTTTTCTTGCAAACGCATTAAGCGAAGCGAACTGTGGACCGAGATCGAGGTAGTGGAGAAAAGCATCTTTGCTGTATCCTACATCTACGAAGCAAGCGTTGAGGTGAGGCAATATCTTTTTTACCCTTCCCAAGTAGACGTCGCCCACGGCGTACTCCTGATTGCGCTGTTCGCGATGGAGTTCGATGAGGACCTTCTCTTTGAGCAAGGCGATTTCCACTCCCGTAGAAGTGGTATTGATAATAAGTTCGATGTTACCCGTCAAAACCGGAATATTGAGAAAACAGAAAACAGGTGGAAGCGCAGAGCTACCACCCTGAATTGAGGACTGCCGCGCCAGCAGAGGCGCAGCAGCACACTAAAGAAGTTACTAGCGTACCTTCTTTTTGTGGCGGTTCTTTCTCAAACGCTTCTTTCTTTTGTGTGTGGCCATCTTATGGCGCTTTCTTTTCTTACCGCAAGGCATTGTTTTGCTGTGTTAATTGAATATTTAAAGTATCTATAAACTCTTTCACTTTGGCAACAACTACTTCGTCGTTGTTGTGTCGTAAAAGTGCTTCGTAGCGTTGTTTGGCTTCAGCCGGACGATTCAATCGTTGAAGCGCCTGAGCCGAAAAGAACAGGGAGTTGTTGTCGGTTGAGTCCAACTGTAATCCGCGTTCAAAACACCGCAAGGCCAAACTCACAGTGTCCATTACCATAAACTGATATCCTACCTCAACCTGGTATTTGATGACATCGGGGCGAAGGGCAATCACTTTTTCAAAGCGCGCAATGGCTTTGTCAAGTTGTCCGCTTTTCACCGAAAACAATCCCAGGTAGTAATGCGCATCGGCATTGGTGGAATCTTCTGCAACCATTTCACGTAGCATGGTGATTCCGGCCATTGGGTTGGTGCCATTCACAAGCTCTACTGCTTGCTGAAGCTTCAATGAATCGGGATTTGCCGTTGTTGCAGCTACCTCTTTCGAGGCAGGGTGTTTAGGTAATAATAAAAAAAGAACGATCAATCCGAGCGACGTGAGCACTAGGATGCACAGTGTCAGTCGTTGTTTATGCATTGGTGTTTTAGTCAACTTTCACTTTGGCCTTCACATCATCCATAAATTCCTTGGCAGGTTTGAATGCAGGAATGTAGTGGGCGGGAATAACCACACTGGTTTTCGCCAAAATGTTGCGTCCCAATTTTTCAGCACGCTTCTTTACGATAAAGCTGCCGAATCCTCTCAAATAAACATTCTCACCATTTTCCATGGCATTCTTAACGGTACCCATGAAACCTTCAACGATTGCGAGTACATCATTGCGATCGATGCCAGTTTTGTTGGAGATTTCCGTTACTATGTCTGCTTTAGTCATATATCGTAGTATTATGTATTGTCTGTTAGGCTTTTTGAATCGGGCGGCAAATATAGTCCACTTTTTTCATTTCCAACTTGTTCTTTTACTGAAAGTTAGAAATAGTTTTTTCCGGCCGATTCGCAGCGGCGTCTTCGCATAGTTGTGAGTGCGATTGTGGGCTAACATTGCCGCTCCTATGAATCCTGCAGCATCCCTCAAAGCGTGGTACCTGGCCCACAAGCGCGATTTGCCTTGGCGAGCAACGCGCGAGCCCTATGCTATCTGGCTCTCGGAAGTGATCTTGCAGCAAACGAGAGTGAACCAGGGAATGGAGTATTACCGCCGTTTTCTGGAGCTGTTTCCAACCGTGTTCGATTTGGCAGCTGCCACCGAGGACAACGTGTTGAAGACGTGGCAGGGCCTCGGATACTACAGCCGTGCTCGAAATCTCCATGCTACTGCCAAGAAAATTGCAGTTGAGCTGAACGGTGTTTTTCCTGCGTCGGCCGCCGAGCTCAAACATTTGAAGGGTGTAGGTGATTACACTGCGGCGGCTATCGCCTCTTTTTGTTATGACGAACCTGTGCCAGTGATGGACGGAAACGTGCAGCGAGTGGTGTCTCGATTGCTTGCCCTGGAGGAGCCGGTCGATAAGCCTACAGGTCGAAATGCGATACAGAAGGTGCTGGAAGAATGGATCGACCGAAAGGATCCCGCCACGTTTAACCAGGCCATCATGGAGTTTGGGGCATTACAATGTACTCCGCAGAAACCGGCTTGCGACGTTTGCCCGTTGAATTCGCAATGTGAAGCTTTTGCTCAAAGATGTGTGCTTGATTTTCCGGTGAAGTCAGCAAAAACAACCGTTACGGATATATGGATGTATTACATCGTTGCGGTGCATGCTTCGGACGTGCTGGTAAGGCAACGTGTGCATTC
>JBJTRD010000434.1:0-4869 GCA_046075945.1 Flavobacteriales bacterium | reverse complement strand
CGTTTGAAAATATGGGAGTGAAATCGAAGCTGTATGGCTGAATGATTTCACTCCTTTTTTATTTCCTGCATTGAAAAAAGCCCTGTTTACCATTTTTACTGTTCTCGTCCTGGATCAGCTTCTGAAGATTTGGGTGAAACTGAATTTTCACTACGGTGAAAGCAAGACACTCATACCCGGTTGGTTCGATCTTCAGTTCGTAGAAAACCCCGGAATGGCCTTCGGTTGGATGATACCGGGCGATGCGGGCAAACTAACGTTGAGTGTTTTCCGATTGGTGGTTGTTTCAGGAATTGCCTGGTATCTCTTTCGGCTTATCAAAGAGAAAGCGCATTGGGGCTATGTGGTGTGCGTGAGCATGATTGTGGCCGGTGCGATGGGGAATATCATCGATAGTCTGGCCTATGGTCTCATCTTCGATAAAGGCTCTACGTTCGATGTAGAGTTTAACGATTACACCATGTATTTCGGCAAGGCCGAGTTGAACTATGAGGGCTATGCAAAACCGCTCATGGGCAACGTGGTCGATATGTTTCATATCACGGCCCGCTGGCCCTGGGGTGAGCCACACGAGCATGCGGAAATTTTCCCCCCTATTTTCAATGTAGCGGATGCGAGCATCACAGTTGGCATCATTCTCATCATGCTTTTCCAGCGTCGCTTCTTCCCGAAGAAAGAGGAGAGAGGTAACACTGCTTCAAATGATATTGACCCAGGCGAATCTGAGGAAGCTCGAGAGGAAATCGCTACAACCTAGAAACCCTCCAATCTCTGTGCTCTCAATCCTCTCTGTGGTCTTAATCTTAAACCACAAAGATTTCTATGGAATCAATCTCTGTGTTCTCTATCCTCTCTGTGGTAAACACTATTTAAACCGGCAGAGCTCCAAGTGGATTTCCTCCTTGAAGAAAATCTTGGTAGCGGCTTCGAATGCACGCGTATAATCCGACACGAAAAATTGATTGTCATACTTGCGTTCAGAACTCATCAACTGTTCTTTCTCCAGTATTCCTTTGAGTTTGCGCGCTACCACTTCTGCAGAGTCAAAGATTTTAACCTTTCCCTTAAAGAAGGAATCAATTTCTTTCTTAATCAATGGATAGTGTGTGCAGGCAAGCACAAGGCCATCAATACCCGCAAGTATTTCATTGCTCAGGTATTCATTCAACACTGCTTCGCTGATGGTGTCGTTGTAAAAACCTTCTTCAATCATGGATGCGAGCAGCGGGGTTGCCAGTGCACTAAAGGCAAGCGAAGGTTTTCGTCGTGAGAATTTTTCTTGATAAACCCCGCTGGCAACCGTTGTTTTGGTTGCAATAATGCCCACTTTGTGAATGCTTTCATCCGCAATCACTTCTTCAATCATAGGGTCAATCACATTGATTATTGGAATGGATCCTATGTAGGTATCGCGCAAGGCTTCGTAGGCAGCGGCAGATGCCGTATTGCATGCAATGACGATCGCCTTGCATTTTTTTTCATTCAATAAAAATTGGGTGATGGTGAGCGCATATTCTGCAATAAGGTCTTTCGATTTATCACCGTATGGCATGTGCGCGGTGTCGCCAAAATAGATAAGTGGTTCGTTCGGCAATAGACGCTGTATTGCATGCGCTACAGTAAGGCCACCTATGCCGGAATCGAAAATACCTATGGGTTGGTCGTTGCTCACGGTATAAAAATAAGGCCCGGAGATTATCCGGGCCTTCAGGCATTTTCTGGTTGATTATTTCTTGGGAGCTTGTTTAGTCTCTTCAGTGAAATCAGGAATATTCAACTTGGTGCACACCAACTTGGTGATGTCGTCGCCTCCCAGGTATAGCATAGAGCCTGCACCGGCGTCGAAAATGTATACATATCCGTGGGCTTTCGAAACGTCTTCGATGGCTTGCTTGGCTTTGTCGAGAATAGGCGCAATCTTTTTCTGCTCTTCTGCAGCTACATCTGCGCTGGCTTGTTCCTGAAAGTCATAAATGCCTTGCTCTTTTGCCTGTATTTCCTTGACTTTCGTATCGAGAATAACTTTTGGAGCTGTTTGTTCAGCTTTCTTGAAGTCTTCAATCATCTTCTCGTATTCGGTGCGCATAGCAAGAAGCGCTTCTTCGTATTGCTTTTTGTACGTGTTCAGTTCTTCGTAAGCTGTTTTGTACTCGGGCATATGTTCAACCAGAACTTGACCGTTGATGTGACCTAATTTTTGAGCTTGGCCTGCGAGAAACATCCCACAGAAGATGGCCAAAAGAGAGAATTTTTTAATCATAGTTGTTTGAAATCGTGAAAAAACTCGGCTTCGAATTTCCGTGCCAAATGTAGGCATACTCGTTTATTTATCCTTGCCCGTGGGTCGGCTGCCGCCTTTAGGAGGAACGGTGTTTTTACCACCCGCACCATTGTTGGTTCCTTTTGAATTGGGGTCTTCTTCTTTGCTCTCGCCACCTTCACCACTGCCTTCTTCATCATCCAGCGTTTCTCCGGGTTTCAATCCCATTTTCTTTAACACCTTATCGCTGATGTCGTGCTTCGGATTTGTATACAGCATATTGCTCTGATTAGCCTTGTCGAAAACAACCATCAAAGCACTGGTAGACGCTACTTCCTGTATGGCCTCGTAAATCTGATCTTGAATGGGTTTGACAAGTTCCTCACGCTTTTTGAATAATTCGCCATCAATTCCAAACTTTGCCTTTTGCATGTCTTTCGCTTCCTGGCGTTTGCTTTCAATTTCATCTTCCCGCTTTTTCTTCATTTCATCGGTAAGCAATATCTTCTCTGCTTGCAAGGAAGTTTCAAGCTTGGCGATGGTTTCGTATTTATTCTCAATATCCTTCTGCCATTGGGTGCTAAGCTTGTTAATTTCAGCCTGCGCCTGCTGATATTCCGGCACGTGACTAAGGATGTATTTTGAATCAACGTACGCGAATTTTTGAGCGCTGAGAATAATGGTAATCGCTAGCAAAAAGCCTGTGAGAAAAATTTTCATGAATAATAGATTTCTATTAAATGAGCACGAAGGTAAGGGTTCTAAAGTTCTCCCATGTTCATACCGATGGAGAAGTGGAATTGCCCGCGCGCCATATTCGGGTAGGAGGGCAAATCGTCCAATCGCCAGCCGTAATCAAACCCAAGTAAACCGAACATAGGAAGGAAAATTCGAAGTCCTGTTCCTGCCGAACGGTAAAGTTGGTAGGGATTGAATAACCGCAAATCACTCCATGTATTGCCCGCCTCAGCAAATGCCATCATAAATATCGTTGCACTCGGATTGGTTGAGAGCGGATAACGAAGCTCGGCGCTGTACTTGGCGATAACCGGAGCCCCCGTATTCTGATTGGGTGAGGTAAGCGTCAAATCATCATAGCCACGCAAGTTGACGATCTCGCGACCATCCAGCAGGAACCCGCTGAGGTATACTCCGCCCAGGTAGAATCGCTCGAAGGGGGTGAGCCCAAGCGCTTTGTTGTACGAACCGATGAACCCTAAACCAACATTGGTATGCAACACAAACTTGCGTTCCTTGTGTTTGTTCAAGGCCGTGTACCAATGAGCGGTAAGCTTCATCTTATAGTATTCGACCAATTTGAAACGCTCGTCTTGCGTCATGTTTTCATAATCGAAGGTCTTACCCCCAATGCTTTCTGCCAGGAATTTATAGGGAGGCGTGAGCTTCGTTGTGAGTGTTATCGTTGATCCGTAAGTAGGATAAATCGGCTCGCTGGTAGAACTCCTCGAAAGCGTGAAGTTGTATGCGAGGTTGTTTGCAATACCATTCGAGAAATCGCCAAAGAATGCGCGATAGTTGTTCAATATAAATTTCTGATAGGAAATACCCGTATACAAGACGAAGTAGTCGTCGGGTCTTTGAAGGCGCGTGCCTATGTTGATGGCACCCCCAATGACCTTTAGCTCTTGCAAATTCGGGTTGTCGTCACCTACCGCGTAGTTTTCGCGCAAAAATGGATTACTATCCAAATCACTTTGACGAAGCTTTTTGAATTGACCATTGGTTTGCCGCGAAATACTCGAAGATACACTCAGCGAAGTAGGTTTTTTTCCACCAAGCCACGGTTCTGTAAACGAAATGTTGTAGGCCTGAAAGAATGTTCCGTTGGATGATGCACTAAGCGCAAGGCGCTGCCCGTCGCCGGTGGGAAGTGGGCTCCAGGATTCTTTCTTGAAGAAATTGCGCATCGAAAAATTAGTAAAGCTAAGTTGCAGCGAACCCACTACACGCCCTCCGCCCCAACCTCCACTGAGTTGTATCTGATCGTTGGGCTTTTCCTCCAGAACATATTCTAAGTCGACCAAACCGACATCAGGTCGTGGATTGGTGCGTACATCGAATGCTTCCTGATTAAAATATCCCAGTGACGCCAATTCGCGCTGGGTGCGAATAATATCACTCCGATTGAATAGTTCTCCAGGCCGTGTTCTAATTTCACGAAAGATGACATGGTCGTTTGTCTTGGTATTACCACTCACCGAAATCCGGCCAATTCGGAATTGTTTGCCCTCGTTCATCCGCACCTCGATGTCGATACTGTCCGGCTCAACAAGCGTTTCAACCGGGAATGCATAGAACGCCAGATAACCATCGTCGGTGTAGAGCGATGAAAGATCGACTCCTTGTGGATTGAAGTTGAGCCGCGACTCCAAAAGTTCAACGTTGTAGATGTCGCCACGACGAATGTTCAGCACGCTGTCCAATCGGCCTGCTGTATACTTGGTGTTGCCAACAAAATTGATATTGCGGAAATAGAAGCGATTACCCTCCTCTATTTTCATGTAGATACCTACGCGTTCACTATTTATGGTGTAAATGGAATCGTAGACAATCTTTGCGTTTCTAAATCCTTTCTTGTTGTATTTGGC
>JBJTRD010000433.1:0-7629 GCA_046075945.1 Flavobacteriales bacterium | reverse complement strand
ACCTGCAATATATACTTCATGAAGAGGGCCCAAAGGTTATACTCGTGACTTCACTCCATCCCGGTGAAGGTAAAACATTTGTTTCTGTTAACCTATCTGCCGTCTTGGCCAAAGCATCCAAGAGAGTTATTGTGCTTGACTTCGACATGCACAAACCGAAAATTCACAAGTCCATGCGAATGGAAAACGTGAGTGGAATTTCTTCGTTCCTGATTGGTAAAACCGATTTCAAACAAAGTATTACACCCACAGCGGTAGAAAATATGGACGCGATAACGGCCGGACCGGTGCCTCCGAACGCCTCCGAATTGGTTCTTAATTCGCGCGTTGATTTGCTTCTTGAAGGTGTTAAAGAAATGTATGACTACGTCATTATCGATACACCGCCTTTGCTTCTGATCAGTGACTCACTGGTGCTTCTCAACAAAGTGCATCTGGGTATTTTCGTAATGAATACAGAAAAAGCAACCAAGGCAGGACTTCGTCACCTGGAAGAAGTGCTTTTCATGAATAATCTCAAGAAAAATTCCATCGTACTGAACAATATCAAACAAAAGCGCTGGAAGTACTACTATGGTAAATATGCCTATAGATATGGTTACGGCTATGGCTATGGCTACGGCTACGGCAATACTTATGGCGGTTATATGTATGGGAACACCTACTACTCCGAGGATGATTCTACCAAAACCAAGAGAAAGAAAAAATAAGCATTATCGGCACTCATGGTTTCACTCATTATCACCACTTATAACTATGCTCAATACGTTGAAAGAGCCATCCGCAGTGCTTTAGACCAAAGTTTGCCGCAAGATCAGTATGAAATCATTGTGGTGAATGATAATTCCACTGACCATACAGCCCGCATACTTGAAAACTACACGCAGGATGTTCGTGTTTTCAACATGGAAGAAAACATGGGTTTGGCCGGGGCTCGCAATCTCGGAATTAAAAAAGCGAAAGGACAGTTTGTAGTCTTTTTGGATGCCGACGATTACATCCATCGGGAGACCCTCAGAATGCAGAAGATTTTTCTCGAAGAAAACAACAAACTTGATGCGGTTGCAGTCGATTACTATCTGGTTGATGAACGCGGCAAACACCTCGAGCATGTTAGCTCCGCAGAAAAACCAATTGCCTGCGGAATAATGTTTCGAAAAGACTTCCTATTCAACATTGGACTTTACGACGAAGACTTCAGGGCCCGCGAAGAAGAAGATCTTCGCATTCGATGGAACAACAAATACAACATCCACAACATAGTGCTGCCGCTGTATCGTTATCGTATGCACGATCACAATCTTACAAAGAATAGCAATGAAATGGGCAAACACCTCGAGATGTTGAACAATAAGCATAAGCGCTGATGCCGCTGAAGTCTATTGATTCATTCCTTTATTCGTAATTCAGCACCACGACGTATCCAAAATTGTCAATGGCCCTTCCCCGACCATCCTTCACGGCCATATAATAATTGTAGGTGCCTTCGGCTACAAACTGACCATTCATACTTCCATCCCACCCCTCATTCAAATCGCGGGTTTCAAAAATTAAGTCGCCCCATCGACTGAAAATACCTAGATAATATTCTTCGACCAAGGCAAACGATACCATGGGCTTAAACAAATTGTTGTAGCCCCCGATTACGATTGCATTGGGAATCCAAACAATAGCTTCAACCGGCAAATTAAGTTCGTTCGAAATAGAAATCGACGGTTCGTTTCCATCGGCACTCCTTTCCACGGCTTGAATTCGGTAGTAAAAGTCGCCGTCTGTATCAACCAATTCCGAAACATCATCTTCATAGAATAAACTCGCAGCCCCGTTGACCTCTTGCAACAACTCATACTCACCACCTTTCATTTTTCGGTAAATTTCATAGCGATCAACACCATCCACCCAGTCGCCATAGGGCGTCCAGGCAAGCGTATTTACCAAACGTTCCTGACTAGACTGCCCATCCAACAAAATGGTAGATGCAATGTTGGTTGTATCCACTATCAATCCGCAAGAATTGTAAATAAGCACTCTGTATGAGTACGAGAATACATCGGTCGCTCTTCCATCATCCACAAATATTATTTCCGGAGTTGCATTGGCATCCTTTACCAACGCTTCTTCCCAAGTTTGAGTAGCAATTTCCAAACGCTGGAGCTCGTATCTGAAGGTTTGTATTGTAGGTTCCATTCCAACTAATATTTCCACTGAATCAGCATTCAGCACAGAAGCATATCTAATTTCAACAAATTCCGGAACCGAAAAATCAGCTACATACGTGTCATCGAAATTCGAAAACGCTCTAAACCCCGTTAATGTATCCACCGCTTCAATTCTAAAAACATTGTATGCACCAAATTGAATTTGCGAGAAGGAATAGCTCAAAGATGTAACTGTATCAATAGGAGACATTGAAACATCAGCATATGTATTTGCTTCATCAAAGCCACCATAGACTATGTAAAAACTGGCATCAAACTGCCAACTCTCGTAAGGTGTCCAATCCATTTCAATGGTTTCTTCGCACACCTGATAATTCTCGACCTGTAAAAAATGAGAGCTATTGCAAACGGTTGTATCGTAATTGGCGCATGCATCATACGCCGCAATGGAGTATGATACAGGTCCATTGGTAGTCACCGCAAAATAATCTGTAAACAGCCAGGGTTCGGAATTTACCTGAAAAATTGGTATGGTGGTGCTACCAACACAACGATAAATCATGTAACCAAGAACATCGAGCGACTCGCTTTCCTGCCATTCCAATACGGCATGTCCTTCGGCATCAACACTCACACTCGACACGATACCGGAGTTGGGAAATACACTATCGCGAAAATAATCGCCGGCAATATTGCTCACGTACTCACATCCATTCGATGTAAGCAATCGTATTCGAAAATTCATTGAATCCGGTGTACAATTGAAAACATTCTTCAGGTAGTAAGTTGAACCGAAATCAACTGTTGTCATAACGTGCCACACGTTATCGGGGTAGTCGGTCCATATTTCATATTCCCAGTTATCCGTATTAACTCCCTGCGGTAACCAGGGAGTATTCCACTCAAGATAGGCAGCACTGTCACAATTACTACAAATGTTCTGAGCGGCCTCAACTTCCAGATGAATAGTGGAAAGAGTGTCGGACGATACCGCAAAGGTTCCCCCGGCTCCGTTGTTGTACCAAGCCAACACCGTATAGTAATAGGTATTGGAAAAAGAAACATCTGTATTGTGGGTGTAACTATTCGTTTGTAAGGGTGTCAGATTATTGGCAATACTATTAAACCCGAGCTGCGGTGAAAGGCTGCTCAACACCTCATAATGGCTAAAATTTCCGGGACTTGTGGTTGGTGGCGACCAATTAACAGTGACATTTCCAAGGTCGTCCACTTCCAGGCAACCTACTAACGGCTCCAATTGTGCACGGGCACTTGCATGCACTACAACGAGCGCAACACAAACGACAATAAAGTGCACAATTTTCTTCAATTGAGTTCAAATTTTGGCATCGCCTGAACGCAAAACCATTTGGTTTATTACACGCAAAACATGCCTTCAAGGTTGCACGAACAAGACTGAGTTTTTACGATTCAGACAAAAACCAAAGTTTCTTTCAATTCATAAGAGCTCGAAACCGTCGAAATAAATTTCTCAACAATCCGAATTGAATGCAGTAAACCATAAGCAGGTCCCAGATTTAGCGATTCAGATTCGCTAAGTGCTCCAAAGCGGCAGAATACCCTGCCATCATTCGATGAACAATTTCAGCAGCCGGTAAAATTTCCGTTAACATGGAAGCCGCCTGACCAATTTCCAGTTCTCCCTCTGCCAAATCACCTTCGAACATACCCTTTTTCGCGCGACCACGGCCGAGCAGAGCACTCAAACTTTCCACATTACCACCTTGATTGTAGACATCCTGTACGCGTTGATAAAACTCGTTCTTTATCAATCGCACAGGAGTTAATTCCTTAAGTGTAAGTTGGGTTCCGCCTTCCGGGGTTTGAATAACCATTTGCTTAAATGAAGCATGTGCTGAGGCTTCATTGGATGCTACAAAACGACTTCCGACCTGCACCGCATCGGCGCCCAAAGCCATAGCAGCGGCCATGCTGCGACCATCATGAATTCCGCCTGCAGCTATAAGCGGAATCTGAATTACATCTGCAACAGCCGGTACAAGACACATCGTTGTAGTCTCCTCTCGACCATTGTGTCCTCCTGCCTCGAATCCCTCTGCAACTACAGCATCGCAACCGGCATCTTGTGCCTTTTCCGCAAAACGGGCACTGCTTACCACATGAACTACCTTGATTCCGTTTTCCTTAAAAAGCGATGTGTAGGATTTGGGATTACCTGCTGATGAGAACACAATTTTAACACCCTCCTCCAAAATAATTTGAATATGATCACCAATCTGCGGATAGAGCAACGGCAGATTGACACCGAACGGTCTGTCTGTGGCGGCCCTAGTTTTTCGGATTTGATTGCGCAATACATCGGGGTACATAGACCCGGAACCCAACAACCCAAGCCCACCGGCATTGCTGACAGAAGATGCCAATTCCCATCCGGAACACCAGATCATTCCTGCTTGAATGATTGGGTATTGAATCCCCAAGAGTTCTGTAACACGTGTCTTCATTGCATTCATTTTTTCGAAAGAAACGTCAAAAGTACCCCCACTGCAAAACCATTTATCTTGAAAAATAATTTGGATTTGCGATAGAAATCTTTCCAAAATAGAAAATTGATTCTATCTTAGCACTCTTGTAGCTAGATTCTTAATTAATTCCATGATGAAGAAGTTGTTATTTCTGTTTTTGTTCTTGGCGTCGGTTTCTGTATCGGCCCAGTACCAATGGGATTATGGGGTGCGTATGGGAGGTGCAAATTACCTTGGAGATATTGGGGGTAAAGAGCAACAGCGACGGGATTATTTCTGGGATATGCACTTGGGGCAAACACGCTATGCAGTTGGGTCTTATGGCAGATACAAATTTTCAAAGAAACTTGCTATTAGCGGTGGCTTTGATCACATTTTGATTGAGGACGCCGACATCTATACCAGTTACATTCCCCGCCGCACGCGAAATCTGAATTTTCGCAACCGTATGTTCGAACTTTCAGGCAGAGCAGAGTTTACCCTTTGGTACGACAACGACGTTGGAAACCGAGGATATTACAACCCCGATTTTAAACTTTTCGCATTCGCAGGTCTGGCTGCATATTACAGCAACCCCCAAGCGCGTCTGGTATATGATGACTCAGAAAGAAATCTTGCTGAAGAATTGGGAGGTGACGTGGATAAACTTACACCGGGCGAATATGTGACGGATACCTGGTATAATCTTCGCCCCCTTCGCACGGAAGGCGCTACGTATAGCAGTGTAGGCCTTGCTATTCCTGCAGGGATAGGTATGTATTACACATTTAACAAGACCTGGCGTGTTGGTTGGGAAATTTGCTGGAGAAAAACCTTCTCTGATTATCTGGACGACGTATCTACCTACTACAACAAGCCAACACCCAATAACGCAGATGAATTTGATTTGGCGCTCGCGCTCCAATCGCAGACCTACCCGCAACTTTTGGCCGATCAAAACTCATTGCTGCGACTAGAAGAGGGGAATCCAATCTATGAAGACATTTTTCCAATTATGTCGCTGAATGACTTTAGATACCAGCCTCAAAATGATGTAACCGCTGATGCGTTTCAATCTACACGTGGGCTTCATGACCCTGCCAATCCACTGGTTCGGAAAGATAGCTATGTAACCTCTCAACTAGTGGTGACCAAACTTGTAAGAGGTCGCTCAAAATTCTATAAAAGCAAATATAGCTGGGTTAAGAATAGAGCTACCGTGCGTCGTTCAAGAGCGAAGTTCTAATCTATCCGCATGATGGACTAGATTGCCACAAGAAACTTTTCTTTACAGAATAAAAAGAGGCCGCCCATAACAGACGGCCTCTTTTTATTTTATAAAACTCACCGATTATTCAGTGATTTCGACCTTCGTCATCGTATCTCCCTGACGAATCTGATCAATTACATCCAAGCCCTGAACCACTCTGCCGAAGCACGTGTGATTGCGGTCGAGATGCGCTGTGTTGTTGCGTGAATGGCAAATGAAAAATTGTGAGCCCCCTGTATTGCGGCCGGCATGTGCCATACTTAACACACCTCGATCATGATATTGGTTGCCGCCGTCCAATTCACATGGAATTTTATATCCGGGTCCGCCTGTACCTATGCCATTGGGGCAACCACCTTGTATCACAAAGTCAGGTATAACACGGTGAAAGGTCAATCCGTCGTAGAATCCGCTTTCAGCGAGTTTAATGAAGTTCGCTACTGTTCCGGGAGCATCATCGTGAAAAAACTCGACATGCATGTCACCCTTATCAGTATGAATAATTGCTTTTTTCATGGTGTTGATTTTAATGGTGCGAAAATACAATCACCCTCTGAAATTGAATCAGATTACCTCGCCAACAGATGTTGCCACCTCTTAAAAATATTGCAACAATTTCGAAAGCGGCTTTCGAATAAGGGTGAAGAGACCAGGACGCAGGCCATTCATCTTCCAAGCAAGCCGGTCCTCTCGATTGGCCCTCCATCGATTTCGGAGCGTAACATTACTTTGCCCGCCTGCCCGCATGCGTGTAATCACCCTTGGCAAGTAACACATTCGAATACCATGCTTGTGGACGAATCGAAGCATCAATTCATAATCTGCTGAAGACCGCAGTTCAGTGGAGTACAATCCATGCATTTGGTAGATTGAGCGCTTCACAAAAAAAGTCGGATGCGGCGGCATCCAGCCTTCTAAAAAGCGACCCTGTCTGTATGATCCGGACTTCCAGGTGCGCACAATACGCGAAGTTTCATTTCGATCAACATAGACAAGGTCTGCATAACATGCGTCGGCATTTGTCTGTGACAAATTCGCAACGACGTCCGTCACGACTGTCGAATCCGCATAGAAATCGTCGCTATTGAGAATGCCGATAACATCACCTGTGGCCAGTCTGACGCCCTTATTCATCGCATCATAAATACCTTTATCAGGCTCCGAAAGAACAACAGCTATCGACTTTCGATATCGCTCAACAATCGCAAGCGTGTCGTCCTTTGAAGATCCGTCAACAATAATGTATTCGACATTCGGATAATCTTGCGAAAGCACCGACTGAATTGTGTCTTCCAACGTTTCGGCACTGTTATACGTGATGGTAATAATCGAAACCTTCATGCCTTCATTACTCGCTCTTTGATTTTTACCGCAGGGTTCCCTCTATAAATACTGTAGGACTCGAGACGAGTACTTGCGATGCTCCCAACTGCCAGAACGCTGTGGCTTTCGCAATGCACGCCCGGGCACACGACAGAGCGAGCTCCAATCCATACACCCTCTTCGAGCACGATATCACGTACCATCAAATCGAATGTTGATTTCGTAAAATCATGATTACCGCATAGCAGCATCGCTCCTTGTGAAATGCAACAGTGCGCTCCAATGCTCACCTCGCCAAGGTTGTCAATCCAAACATGTTCGCCTATCCAGGAGAAATCGCCGATCGACAGCTTCCACGGATACTTGATGCATACATGAGGTTTGATGACCA
>JBJTRD010000432.1:0-2108 GCA_046075945.1 Flavobacteriales bacterium | reverse complement strand
TTGTTGGTAATGCGTTTGACCCAGCGCACCAATGAACCCTCCAACATCCATTCATCGTGCACCGTCTGCAACGGAATAAGTTTCGGAAGGAGCATTGACTGCTTGCGCAACACCTGAATATCGCGTCCCAGAGAAGCTATCTTTTCCTCGCGATGACGAGTATATACGCCGGCATCCGACATGACATCGACCGGCCATTGCATGTTGCGATAAAACTGAATGAAATCCGCAAGTCGATTGTCGTGCTTCTGCGCAAGAAACTCTGCGATACGTTGAAAGTCGGCGGGCACAGCGTCAATATGTTCGAGAAGAGCGACCGCGATAAGATGCTCTTCAACCTCGCTCTTCAACTGCAGATAATGTAACATCAACTCCTCGAAGCGTTTGCCGTTGAACATCACTTCATTCAATTCATCGCAGTAGGTCTTATACTTCTCGTGATAATCGAGCCACTTGCGACGCTGCATGGTATAGTCGACAGGAACTTTTGGCCTCCAATTGAGCGAAGCCTCTTGAATAGTGCGCGCTTTGCTGACCACCTCTCTGCGGCCATTGGCCACGTCGGCCATGATGGCGTAGACGTCTTCAAAACCGAGTGCATCGAGTTTCTGTGCGATGACTTCGAGAGCAGTTCGCTTCTCGCTAATCATTAGCACCTTGCGGTTGTTGGCCAGCGCGGTAGAAATGATTCCGGTGAGCACGGTCGATTTTCCTGTACCCGGAGGACCATGCACCACCGCATGTCCGCCATTGCCAATCGTTTCGTGTGTAGTCCATTGTGCGGGATCGAGGTCGACGAGCGAAAATGGAAAATCCTGAAACAACGTCTCGCCCGTTTCCTGCATGTCGAGTGCATCTTCGTTCGACAAATACGCCTTAAGGTCTTGTATAATCCCCTCTTTGTTTGCCTGAAAAATGCCCATCACAGCAGAGAGGTGCAGTTCGTATCCAATGCGGTGTTGTTCCTCGTCGAAGCTCTTCAGGCTGCCGAAGCGCAGCGGACTTGGACCGAGTGTGTCGGTCACGAAATACTGTTCGCGCCACTTGCCCGGCACATTGAAAATTTCTGCAACCGACACGAGATACTGTTCCAGTTGCTCGTACGATATACTGCACGACTCGAGCGCTTCTGCACTTGGCTCTTCCGGTAGTCGCATCTTGTTGTCGAGCAACCAGTTCTTGAGTGCGAAATTGAGTCGTATTTCACTGTTCTCATTTTTGCGGATGTACCAGCGATCGAAGTTTTTCCCCGGCGTAATGGTGATGGGCCAAAACATGAGCGGCGCCATAAAGCTCTTGGTCTCATCGAACGGATCGAAATGGCTGAGCAGTGGGAAACCGATGTAGGTGTTTTGCTGTCCCGTTTCGCGAAACAGGTCGGTACCCTTTGCATAGAGCTTCCGGAAGAGGTCATCGAGCTCATCGGCCGCGACAGAGTATTGCAACTGATCGATCGGCGTATCGGATGGTAGCTCATCGGTTAGTAGCACCTCAACTTCACCGCCCTCCGCGCTGAACAATTCACGCAGCACATCACGCGCCGTGAACGGACTCAATTGATTGAGCCGGGTAATGTCGAAGCGTGAACCCGACGAGAAGCCTTGCAGGCAGTTGAGGAAAGCGCTGCGACGAGTTTCCTGTTCAAGTTTTTCAAGAAGAATGCGGACGATTTTTCTGGACATTGGCTAGAGGTATGACAGGATTAGGTAGGGGTTAAACGAATGTACCAATTGATGGTGCAATAGAACCACGTTGTTTATAATTTAGTATGCAACCGCTGAATTAAATTCAACTGCCTTTGCCTCATCAACGGTGTTTCAGATACATGTTCACCACAAAAAAGAACATGAGTATCCACATGAGCAGTCTTACACCCGCGTTTGAGCTTGTGAAGAGTTTTTAGAGCAGATAGAATATAACCCACACAAAAAGTAAGTTGCCGAGAAACGCAAAAATTCCGGCGAGAAGGCCTTTGGAGTTGTCAGACATGGTGATGCTTTATTTGGTTGAAAGAATTTCAGAATATGGAAAGCAGGTGCACTACTCTATTCGCGAATACGCGAACAATTGCTAGACATTCCACTTCTTCACAATATCCAAAATACGTC
>JBJTRD010000431.1:0-7571 GCA_046075945.1 Flavobacteriales bacterium | reverse complement strand
CCGGCCACTGGCACTAAACCCTGCAACGGTCAGTGAAATTCGGATACGCATTCTGGAAGTTGGATTCGGTACCGGATTGAATGCGTTGCTTGGTATGCGTTGGGCGGAGGGGAATGACATCCATGTGCATTTCACGTCGCTCGAGACGATCATCATCCCCTTGGAAGTTGCACTTCAATTGAATTACTGCGATACCGACATAGGAAGAGGGCAAGCGTTCGAGCGAGGTTCGGATGCGCTCACCAACCCTCGAGGGCAGCAAGACCGGGAGCGCTTTTTACGCATGCACGCATCTTCCTGTAATGAAGACATTGCTATCGCTCCTCATTTCACCTTGCACAAGGCGCTGCGCGACGTGCAATCGGAATATAGCAAGGAGCAATACGACGTTGTATTCTTCGATGCTTTCGGCCCACCGACACAACCGGAAATGTGGACCCCCGAGATTTTCATGCGCATGTTTGATGCGCTGAAAGCCGGAGGCATATTGGTGACCTATTGCGCAAAGGGACAAGTGCGGCGCGATATGCAGTCGGTAGGATTTACGGTTGAACGCCTTCCGGGTCCTCCCGGCAAACGCGAAATGTTGCGAGCCACTAAACCCACGAACCATGAATAACGAACCAGCACTTCCCACGCGTTTCAATGTGCGTGCTTACTTCATACTTTTTAATGAAGCGAAGGATGCCGTACTGGTGAGCGACGAACTCATCTTCGGAAATGCCTACACCAAGTTTCCCGGAGGTGGAGTAGATTTTGGCGAAGGTCCTACCGATACGGTAGTTCGCGAAGCAATGGAAGAGATGAAGCAGCCCATCGAGGTAACGGGACATTTCTACACGACCGATTTTTATTTGCCGTCGTTTTTTCATCCGGCCGATCAGATTATTTCAATTTACTATACGGCCCAAATGATAGGACAGCAGCAATTTGTTCATGCAGAAATAGCGTTCGATTTTAAGCAACGGATTTATAATGAAGAATCGTTTCGCTGGGTGAAGCTTGCCAACATACGCGAGGACATGTTTCATTTTGCGGCTGATAAGAAGGTGGTGGAAATGCTTAGGATTATAGGGGTGTAGGATTATAGGGAAGCTCAACCTTCATCATTTTTCTTACATAGCCAGCCGTCGCATCACATGCCGCTCGACAGACTCAAACAACTGATCGGGATTCATGGTGCGCCATTTCACTTCGTTCAGTTTTCCTCCCAACACAAAATAGCTATCGATGTTCGCCGATGAAATATCATCCTGAACGTGATCGCGAATATTCATCAGCGCAATCCATCCATCTCGGTCGTTCACATCTTCAAACCATTCTTCGTAATAACTGTCGTCCGAAAAATGGAAGTTCAATATGTTTTCGCCAATGAGTATGAATTTCGAAACGCCTTGATCCATCATGGGTTCTATGACTTCACGTTTCAAAAACATGATGTCGTTATAGAGGAGGTCATTCCATTCTCCAATCAACTCGAGAATAGCAAAACCATTTTCGTAATGACAATACAAGACCTTCATGAACAGCGTTTGACTGCCGAATGAATCCCATTGCGGATGGATATAATAGTTGTAAATCTTGGATGAGAACTCAAACTCTGAGTACTCGCGCTCAAAGAACGGTGAGTACGGATCTTCTGAAGCCACATAGTAGCCGCGCCAGTTGTAGTATGGTTCAATGTCGTGCATGGTTATTTCACCTTCGCGTGGTCGACCGCTTTACGCACACTGCCGTGTTCGAGCAATAGCTTCTGCGCTTCTTCTTCCGACAATCCTGTTTGTTGCATCACCATTGATGTGCCTCGGTGAACAAGTTTGCGATTGCTGAGCTGCATGTCGACCATTTTATTACCCCGCACTCTTCCCAACTGAATCATCACACTTGTAGAAAGCATGTTCAGCACGAGCTTCTGTGCAGTACCACTTTTCATGCGCGTGCTGCCTGTTACAAATTCGGGTCCTACCACTACTTCAACGGGAAAGTCTGCCACTTGCGTAACAGCTGAACCCGCATTGCAGGTGATGCATCCGGTTGTGATTCCGGCTTCCCGGCATTTTGAAAGTGCGCCCACTACATAGGGCGTTCCACCCGATGCAGCAATCCCAACTACAACATCATTTGTTGTAATTGAATGTTCCTGCAGGTCGAGCCATCCCTGCTCACGGTTATCTTCTGCGAACTCCACAGGATAACGTATCGCACGGTCACCACCGGCAATCAAACCAATCACCAATCCGTGCTCGACACCATAGGTTGGCGGACATTCAGAAGCATCGACAATACCCAATCGGCCACTGGTGCCTGCGCCAAGGTAGAACAAACGGCCACCTGCTTTCATACGTTCAGTTGTGACGGCTACGAGCTTGTCGATTTGAGGTATCGCACGCTCGACAGCGACCGGAACGGATTGGTCTTCGCGATTGATATTAACCAATAGCTCGCGCACGCTCATTTCCTCCAAACGGTCGTAATGGCTGTCACTTTCAGTGGTGGGCTTCATGAATTCTGTTTGCTCAAAAGTACCCAATTCACTAAGCGATAGAATGAAATGAAATTGAAATTTTCAAGAATTGGGATAAAAGTAAAAGCGCGCAAGGCTATTAGCTTATCAATCGACAAATCCACTTTTGAACATCACTGTTGTTCGCTCTGATTTTTTACGTGTCTTCGCATCGTACATGCTCTGTACAGAAAGACAGGGTACAATGCCGGCGCTGCTCTTCGGAATAAGTTTTTGAATACGTTTAAATTCCGGGTTCGCCTGAGAAGGATAACTTACGCGTGCTTCGATGAGAAGATTTTCGATACTTGTCAGCCCCAATTCTTTCAGTTGAATGGAATAGAGAAGGCTTGAGCCATAGCCGATACGACAGCCCAGTGCAGGTGAATGATAGATGGCAACATCCTTACTTCGTAAATGCTCATCGGGCTCTCCTTTGTACAAAGTACCTTCGTAAATGGAGAAGTCGAGTTTCATAGAATCATTGTCTATTCGCGTATCTGAAATCCACCAGATTTGCAATTGGTCATCTTTCACCGTGCAGGAAATCAGTTGCGGTGCATAGATGGTCTTCAGATATTCATGCAGCAATTTCGGAGTGCCTTTGTAGTCGATGCTGCTCCAGCTAAATGAGGGCCACACATCGTTGAGTTGCCAGTAGAGCGTACCCATGCAGCGCGGCATTGCTCGGCGCTGCGCTTCAATGCCGAGGCCTATTCCTTCGGCTTGCACTGCTTGTGTCATCTCAGCATAGCGATTCATGTCTGTCGTGCTAACTTTCGGATACCAGGAGTTCATGTATTTCTCCATGAGTGAAAATCCGCGGGCATGTTTTTGATGTTGAATGATTCCTTTGTCGCTTAGGTTCATTTTATCATCGGCCATTTCAACCAATACAGACGAAGAAGGGAAGCTCTGCATTCCATACTCGCTCATGAAGCGCGGCACTTTCACTTGCAATACTTCGAAGGGCTCTTCATCGTGCCACACACCCCAGTAGTGTGAGTCACCTTCGATGATGCTGCGTGTATCGCCTCGGCCCAGTCGCGGTGAGCTTTCCCAATAGTCGGTCTTACAATGCCTGGCAACCACATCCGGCAATAATTGACGAAACAAATCATCATATCCTTTTTGAAGCGTCGCGACTTCTTCTTGCGTTAGTCCCGACTTCCAGCCCCAGCGTTCCCACCCTTCTGAGTTCTCGTTGTTGCCGCACCACAGCGCGATGCAGGGATGGTTGCGCAGCCGCTTCACTTGTTCGGTAGCTTCTGCGGCAACATTTTGCATGAATGCATCGTCGCCCGGATACATGCTGCAGGCAAACATGAAATCGTGCCATACCATGATGCCGTTCTGATCGCACAGATCATAGAAGATTTCCTCCTCATACACGCCTCCCCCCCACACCCGCAGCATATTGATGTGCGCGTCTTTGCATTGCCGGATCAGTTGTATGTAATCTGCCTCTGTGGCTTCACCCGGAAAGTAGCGCAGCGGAATGTAATTAGCGCCCTTCATGAAAACAGGCTGACCATTCAATTCAAAATAGAACGACTCGCCGATGGAGTCGCGCTGTGTTATCAATTGAATATCCCGAATGCCGATGCGTTTTTCGTGGTGACTTATCACTTGATTGTTTTGCACTAAATCAACATCGAATGCATAGAGTGACGAATTTCCCTGGCCGTTGCACCACCAGAACAATGGCTGATGGATAGTCACAGGAAGTTTGAATTCGGCTTGACCTGCTGTGTCGACGTGTAATTCTTGCGACCAGGTACCGCCGTTGTTCTTGCCCGTGACACGAAGTTGCACGGTGGTTTGCTGCGATGTAGTAAGGATGCCGTGAACGAGTATTTCGGCTATCTCATCATTTACAGAAAGTTGTTCGAAGTAGAGATCGGTCAGGTGTGCTTCGTCGAAAGCAATCCAATCGATGGGTTTGGTGATGCCGCACGTAACCAACCGTGGACCCCAGTCCCAGCCAAAATGAAATTGAGGTTTGCGAACGACAGCCCGCATGGAGTCGCCCGGAATTGGATAGGGGAGTGTATGCAATACCTCCAGAGCGCGTTCGGTGGCTGCGTCAAAAACTATCAGGAGCACGTTTCCTTCTTTTTTAAGATGTGGCTTTACATCGACTTCCCACGAGCGATGGGCATTGTTGGTCGATAGAATTTCCTTTCCATTCAATTGAACATGCGCATAGGTGTCGAGCCCATTGAAGCGCAGGTTTATATTGCTTTTTGAAAATACGCTTGTGGGAACATCGAATGGTAGCGTTTCATACTCCCATGATTTTTTTTCGACCCACTGACAATCTGCTTCAGCAGTTCCGTAAAAAGGATGTTTGATTTTTTCGGCGCGAATTAAATCGGTGTGCACGCATCCGGGAACAACCGCAGATGTCCACTCTCCGCCACGCTTCTTTCCTTCGGGATGTTCGCGAAAACGCCATGCAACATCCTCGAGAGTAGTACAAATGTTTTGAGCGTTCAAAACACAGTTGGTTGCGAGTAAGAATGTCAGAAGTATGATAAATCGCATAGCACAAGTATACACGAAAGAGAAGTTAGAATTCTTTCTACCTCGTCAATCGCTCGCTTTGAGTTCCCGGTTTACGGCCAAGCAGGTAGAAATGGAGGATGCCACGCAGATAGCCGAAGCCATACGAAAAATGAAGAACACCAAACGTTTGTAGCAGCATGCAAAATCGCTTGATGGATTTCATACGCATGCGCGCTGCAGTATAGAAAGCGAGCGCAACATACATCGTTACAACGATTCCATACAGCCAACCGAGGAGTGGATGAATAAAGATGGATGTCCAGCCTGCGAGTAGAAAGAATACCCACAATGGCGGAGCGAGCTGGCGCAACGTTGTAACGGCGCCATGCTTCTTGTTTACAAACACTTTCCAATAACCGTATTGGTCATATTGCTTGTATAGTTTGGTAATGGATCCACGCACATAGTAATCAGATTGAATGGAAGGATCCAGAAAAATTTTGAATCCGCCTTGAAGAACACGATAGTTGAATTCATCGTCCTGATTGCGTGCAAGCTCCTCATCGAAAAATCCGGACTGTTCGAACACTTCTTTCCGGTACGCTCCGAAGGCCACCGTATCGACATATCCCGATTTTCCGCCGGTTCGAAAGTGTGCATTGCCTACTCCGAAAACGGAAGACATGGCTGCCGATATTATTTCAGACCATTGGTTTTCATGCACGTTGCGAATGATACCGCCTGCGCAGCCCACTTCCGGATGTTCTTCCAGTACCCGCACATTATTGCGAATAAAGTTGGAATCAATTTGCGCATGAGCACCGAGAATAATTCCGATATCGAAGTCAAGGTGTTGCAATCCCAGGTTCAGTGCGTAGGGAGTTGTTTTTCGCGAATTGTCGACGAGTTGAATGTTTGGATAATTAGCAGCGTATTGGCTTACGATTGCGCGTGTATTGTCGTCGCTCATTCCGTCGACTACACATATTTTCAATTCAACATTGTCATGATTGCATTGCAAGAGGGAGTCGAGGCATTTGCCTATGTAGGCCTCCTCGTTGCGGCATGGTATTACCACTTTAACCCTCTTCATTCGTTAATCCATCAAATGTTGGTAGAACGTGTTGAGCTTTACTGCCTCGGCCTCCCAGTTGAATTCACTCAATACATACGAGCGGCCATTTGAGCCAAGGTTTTTGCATTCTTCCGGATGATCGAACAAGCTGTTCGCTGCTTCTACGATTTCATTCACATTCAACGGATCGACACAAATGCCCGCCTGGTGCGTGTGCACGATTGTGCGCCACAGTGGAAAATCGGATGCCAACACCGGCAGGGAGGCGCCCATGTATTCGAACATTTTGATCGGATAGGAGTCGAGGTAATTGGTAGTTGGATGCAGCGTGACGAGTCCGATACACGATTGTTCGAGCAGTTGGCCAATGGCTTCTCGATCAATGGAGCCCACATAATTTACCTTGTGCCATGCAGGCATTGCCTTGCATCGATTGTGCAGTTCTTCACTTTCAAAGCGACCGGCAAGATTCAAGCGTCCATCAATTTTTTCGAGTGCTTTCAGTATTTCTATGATGCCACGTTTTTCGGAAATGACACCGATGTATACCATTCTTCGCGATGAATAGTCGGGGTGAAATTCACGCTCGAACTCTCGTAAGAGCGGCGCATTAAAAACGCATGTTGTATGCGGATGGGCAGTGTGAAATCGATTTTCAATAAGCGGTGTTGCACAACAATTCCTGTTACGTTGCAGATGTTTCGCATCTCCATGCGTTCGGCCAGGCTAGCTGCCAGAGGACGCGCCCACGCCGGAATCCAGGGCTTGGTTGAAATCTGTCGCGGCAGATCTTCGTGCACGTCATATATAACTTTTTTCTTTAAGCGCGAGAATTTTACAGCATGTGGCAATAGCTCCGGGTCATGAAAGTGGAAGATGTCGGCTTCTACATTCATGGCACGTTCCACTACTAGACGAGAAAAGCGCATGGCTCGTGATATTCTTCCGTGGAAGGGGTTTTTGAGCGTAATGACCTGCACCCCTTTTTCAGTGAATTCGGCATCGGAATCACCTACGGCCACAAGTGTCACACGATGACCAAGCGCGGCCATCGAAACACATTCTTTATGAAAGATGCGTATGTCGTTCCACGGATGAACGGAGGTGAAGTGGCAAATGTGAAGCATCTTCATCATTCAGGAGCGCGATTGAAGCAGTTGCGAATATACTTGCTTGAGTTGGGAGGCCACAGCTTCATAACTGAAACGATTGGCCATCGCGTTGTGCAGCACTTGAGGTTGATGCGATGCTCTGTTGGCATACGCTTGTAACATGGCATGCGCGAAGTCTTCTTGCGTGCCGTCTGTAATGTGGCCCAGCCCTCTAACGGTATCTTCTGTGCCTCCGCAGGGAGTGGAAATCACGTACAACCCGCAGCTCATTGCTTCAATGGCAACTACACCAAAAGTTTCATGTTTGCTCGATATCAAAAACACAGAAGCCGCTTGCATGGTGCGCATCAACTCTTCGCGTGAAAGCATGCCC
>JBJTRD010000430.1:0-8060 GCA_046075945.1 Flavobacteriales bacterium | reverse complement strand
GACGCACTTTGTAAGGACAGTTGTTTGCACAATAACGAGTACCAATGCAACGGTTGTAGGCCATATTGTTCAAGCCTTCATTGCTGTGTACAGTAGCAGCGACCGGACACACCGTTTCGCATGGTGCGTGGTTACAGTGCTGACACATCATAGGCATATGCACAGTGCGTGGATTCTCCTCCGGATTTTCCATTTCGCGATACGCAGCGATGGTTCCTTTTTCGGTCGCCTCTCTTGTGTTCGCAAGTGTGTCGGCTACATCAATGCTTTGGTGCTCTGAAGAGAAATAGCGATCGATACGCATCCAGTGCATGTCGCGGTGACGCAATACTTCATCTTTGCCCACAACAGGAACGTTATTTTCTGTGTGGCATGCTGTGATACAAGCGCCACAACCCAAACAAGAGCTCAAGTCGATTGTCATACCCCAGCGATGGCCAACGCCCTCAACCGGATGATCGCGCCACAAATCCGCTTCACGAATCGATTGACGATCGTTCACGTCGATTTTGCCATCCTTATTTACATCCTCATGCACAGGCAATGTTGCCGCGAGGTTGTAGGAAGCTGCTCCGCGCTTGGCTGTTTTCTCAGCGAGGTACGTAGCAATAACAGTTTCTTTAATAACAGAGTCACGACCCATTACGGTGGCGTGCATCTGCGTCGTTGCAATTGCGTATGTATCGGGCGCAGAAACGAGTGTAACGTCACTGCTTGAGTACGAAGCATGGCCAGCGTTCATAGCAACCATGGGGTATGCATTGCCACCCACAGTTTGACGCTTCTCGCCGTCCATCAGGTGAACACCTGCACGACCAGTTTGATACGCCGCCTTTCCAATCTCTTCATTGCCTGCGCCACGACCGTAACCCAGGGCAATACCGATGGTCTTGCTCTTCTGTCCGGGAACCGGCATAGCAGGAAGAGTAATTGATTTGCCGTTTACTGTAACAGTTACAAGAGAAGCACAATCGCACTGTCCGATGTAGGTCTCAAGACCCATCTCCTTCATATCGGCAGGAGCCATGGTAACGTAGTTGTCCCAGGTTACCTTGGTTATTGGATCGGGTGTTTCCTGCAACATCGCGTTGTTCGCGTGGTTGCCGGCACCCATTGTTACTTTCTGATAGAGTGTTACTTCCCACTCACCGCCCTTCGCTGATGCAACGGCCGCAAGGGCATCGGTCACTTTCATGGCTGGAGCCGCTACCGGTGCGCTTGTTTCAGCGGGTGGGGCCGTTGTTTCTGCCACCGGTGCGTTGGTGGCACTTGCAACAGGTGCTTCCGTTGCTGCGACCGCAACCGGCGCAACCACCGCAGCTCCCACCATCGTTCCGTTGTGCACAGCTGTGTTCCAGCTTGTGTCCGACTTCAACATGGTTGCCGCATAACCACCATTATGGGTGGTTCGCATGTAATCGTAATACGCGGTAGCGTTATCGCTCCAGCGTAAAAACGATTCTTGCGCGTATCGGCTATTATAGAGAGGATTGATAGTAGGCTGCGCCAAATCGGTGCGGCCCTTCATCGGAGAGTAATCATTCCACGATTCAAGGTAGTGATGATCGGGAGCCATATACGTACAACGGCTCGCCGTCTCGTCGGCAAAAAGGTTGAAGCAAACCGAAGTTTTCACTTTCGCCAATCCGCTATTGAATTTCTCAGCATTCATCCAGCTGTAGGCAGGATTTACACCGTATACAATCAACACATCAACGCTGCCGGCATTCATTTCTTCCACAAGTGCCGCCATTCCTTCATCGCTTCCGCGGAAAAGATTCAGTGAATTTTTAGTATCTACAGTAGATCCATTGTTGTTGAGAGCAGCATTTATAGCAGCCACAATCATTTGAACATTGGGGTCGTTTGAACCGGCAACTACCAGCGATGCGCCGGCGTTTGCCTTCAATGAAGCAGCAGCGGCTGTAATTGCGCTGTCGGCTCCTTCAACTCCACTTGCACTTCCGCCAGTAACCGCAGCATACAATGCAGCTGCAACAGCGCCCTGCTGCGACGGTTTGATGGGTACACGAACATCGCTGTTCGATCCCGTAAGCGACATGTTGCTTTCGAACTGATAGTGCTTGCTCATCCACTCACCTTCGGGCTTGCGGGTCTGAGCGTATTGCGCAGTAAATGCAGCAGGCATCAGCCAGGTACCGAGGAAATCGGCAGCAATACTTACTATTGTTTTTGCCTTGCTGAAATCGTAAGAAGGAACAGAGCCTCCATTTGCTTTGGCAATACCGCTATAGGAAACAGTATCATACTGAACGTGCTTCACTTTACCGGCAAACTTCTCGCTAAACTGATTGATAGCGCGTTGTGTGCTTGGGCTTATAATCGTGCTTGAAACAATTCGAATCGAGTTGGCAGAAGCCAGAGCGCCCTTCACATCCGTATCCAAGGAGTTCCAATCGATATCAGCACTTCCTTTCTTAGGACCTTTCAACCGTGCGCCATCATACAAACCCAGCACGGAAGCATTCATGCGCGAATTCAACCCGCCACCGGCTATTCCATGCGCCTTGTTTCCTTTGATGTGAATGGGGCGGCCTTCGCGGGTTTTCACTAATAAATTACCGTAGTCGCTGCCATCGTAATACGTGGATGCGTAGTAGTTGGCAACACCCGGTGTAATTTCTTCCGGTTTAACAACGTATGGAATCGACTTAACGACCGGGGTCTCGCACGCCGCCAACGTAGCGGCCGCCAAACCAAAGCCCATGAACTTGAGGAAGTCACGGCGTCCGGTATTCGATTCGTTCAGATTTTCATCATTCAGAAAATCCTGCACACTTTGATCACGCTTGAACTCAGAGGTTAGCGCTTCCTGGGCCGCTGCAGTGTTCTGCAATTCATCCAGGCTCGACCAGTATTTCTTAGTTATTCCCATGGAGGTTAATCCGTGTTATTCGATTTTGTAGTATTAATAGTGGCATTTGCCGCATTCCCATCCACCCAGTTCACGCACAGTAGCAGAGCCATCTTCCATGATTTCGCGCAAGGTGCGCTGACCCACTTCCGAAGCTTTATAACGCTCGTGCATTTGCTGATAATAAGCGCTACCGGCCATGTCAACTTCTTTCTTGTTGTGACACTCCAAGCACCAACCCATTGTGAAAGGACGCTTTTCAAGTTTCACCAAACCAACCAGGTCTTCCTGAGAGTTGATCTCGTCGGCAGTTGGCACGTGACCAACGGTATACATATTCTGTGGCCCGTGACAGTTCTTACAATCAATCTTACCAACGGTCACGTGCGCTGAGTGATTGAAGTAAACGTGGTCTGGCAGGTTGTTCACCTTGTTCCATACAATCGGTTTTTGGTCGTAACCTTCGATGTATGTACCTGTTGACGGATCAAAACCGATTGCATCGTAAATCTTCTGAATTTCCGCAGTGCCGGTAATAGCACCCTTCTTTATACCCTTGTGACAGTTCATACAAACATTCACAGAAGGAATACCGGCGTGTTTCGACTTGACTGCGCTGCTGTGGCAATAGTTACAGTCGATTTCGTTTTGGCAGTTGTGAATAGCGTGTGAGAACCAGATAGGCTGATCGGGCGTGTATCCGTCGTACACACCGATATCCATCAGACTCTTGTAACCAACAACCGAGAAATAACAGAAAAGGAACAGGCCAATTACTGAAACGAATTTGCGATTGGCCCACATCCAGGCCTTGGCCGATTGCCAATACGACAATTCAACCACCGGTGGAAGACCTTCGCGTTCGTTGATTGCATTTTTAAGAGACTTCGAAATGTTTGCCGCAGCAACTGCGATAATCGCGAGAATAGAACCAATGATGATAAACCAAACCGTGCCATCACTTTCTTCATTCTTCTCCTTTTCGGCGGCGATTTCTTCAAGCGTCATGCACTTGTTGACAGTAGCTGCGCCGCCGGCTGGGGCAGCTGCATTCGCTGCAGACTTCACGTAAGTAAGGATGTCCTTGATGTCTGTCTCGCTCACTGCCTGGCCGGCCATCCAACCGAAAGTAGGGACGTATTTGTCGACAAGGCCTTTGATGTAGGCATCGCCCGTGGCGGCTGCCGCCTGCGGATTCTGAATCCACTTTACGATGAGAGCATCTTTTCCTTTCCAGCGCACATCCACGTCTTTCAGACCCGGTGCAGCCAAAACCTCTTCAGAGGTCTTATGGCACGATGCGCAGTTAGCCTTAAACAATGATTCCCCTTTGGCTGCATCACCCCCCTCGAAAACGCCTCCAAAAGCGTTGAAAGTGAGGAACATTGCCGCTGAAAAAGGAACCAGAATTTTGCTGATAAAACTTCTTGAAAGCCTTTTCATTACTGATATTTTATGCTGTATGGCAGGTTTAATCGCGCGGCAAATTTATATGCCACATGTCATTGACATTCGCGTGACAAAAAGAATGTTAACAATTTAAATTCGTTCTAAATAGAGGTTGGTTTTAGGATGAAACACACGATTTTATGGGTGTTTCGTGTAAAGGATATTATTCGACTATTCACAACCCTCCTAACCAACTTGCTCAATGAGTATCCGACCTCATTGTTTTTTTCAATTGTATAAAAAAGTACCTTTGCCGATATGTCGCTAAGGAATATTGCCATCTTGTTGATTCTAGCAACCTCGCTAAATGTGTTTGCTCAAAATGATAGTCTAGTCGTTTTGAAGGGTGATGTTCAGGTGACTGTGGACTCGGCAATTGTGAGGCTTGAAAGGGGATCGCGTGGATTCAAGGAAATCAAAGGCTACCGAGTTCAGATTTTTCTGGGAACACTGGAAGAAGTAAAAGAGGAAAGAAACAAGTATTTGTCACTCGGGCTTCCCTACTCGGCTTACGTAAAGCAAATTGTTCCGGAACACGCCCTTCAGATCGGCGATTTCGCCACACGCATGGAACTCGATAAATGCCTGAGTGAATTGGAAGATTACTATAAATCCACGATTCCGGTTGTAACGTTTATAGAGCCCCCTAAGGTCAAAGACATGCCTAAGTCTTTCTACGACAGGAAAGCTGACAAAAATTAGTTTAGCACCTGCGAACGGCTGACTAAATTTGACTCCTTTCTAAACCACTTTCGAATGCCTTTCTATCATCAATTGGGAAACATCCCTCCGAAAAGACACACAGTTCATGAGAAACAGAGTGGAGGAATGTACTACGAACAACTTTTCGGCACCGAAGGTTTCCATGGAATGAGTTCGTTGTTGTATCATGTGCATAGACCTACAATGATACAGTCGGTTGCGCCTGCGGTGTTCGCCGGGCCTGTTGCCGCTGTTGATTTCAATATTACCCCCATGATGCTTCGTGGCTGGGACGTACAACCGAAAGATGATTTTCTTGAGAGCCGCACCTATGTATTGTTCAATAACGATTTGAACATTGCGCTAGCGGCACCTCGTAAAAGTTTGACTGAATATTTTTACAAGAATGCCGATGCCGACGAATTACTCTTCGTCCATCAAGGGTCCGGCACGTTGCGCACCTTTTTAGGAAATATTCCCTTCTCATATGGCGATTACCTGGTCATTCCACGCGGAATGATTTACCAAATTGAATTTACAACAAGCGAGAACAGGCTCTTCATAGTCGAGTCCAACTCGCCACTTGTTACACCCAAACGATACAGAAATAATTTCGGTCAGTTGCTCGAGCACTCTCCGTTTTGTGAGCGGGATATACGCCGGCCTCAGCAGTTGGAAACACATGATGAGAAAGGAGATTTTGTTCTCAAAATAAGAAAGCAACAACACCTGCATTCGCTGGTTTATGCCTCGCATCCGTTCGATGTGGTGGGTTGGGACGGTTACAATTTTCCGTACGCTTTCAGCATTCATGATTTCGAACCCATCACAGGGCGTATTCATCAGCCGCCACCGGTTCACCAAACCTTTGAAGCGCACAATTTTGTGGTGTGTTCGTTTTGTCCGCGTTTGTACGACTATCATCCGAAATCAATACCCGCCCCATACAACCACAGCAACATCGACAGCGATGAAGTACTTTACTATGTGGACGGCGACTTCATGAGCCGCAACCACGTAGAGAAAGGATACATTTCATTGCACCCGGGCGGTATTCCACACGGTCCGCACCCTGGAGCGGCCGAGCGCAGTATAGGTCAAAAAGAAACGGCTGAACTTGCGGTGATGGTCGACACATTCCGGCCGCTTAAAGTGACACGCGATGCCGTGCAGCTCAACGATGACGCCTACAAAACCAGTTGGCTTGAATAATTAAACCTTCTTTCCTTTGCATCATGAAACTCGATAATACCTCCCTTCAACTCGAAAAAACAGTTGCCGAAGCCGAAGATTTTCTTCCATTGCTCGGCACCGATTATGTGGAACTTTATGTAGGGAATGCCAAGCAGGCGGCCTATTACTACATGTCGGCGTGGGGCTTTCAGCCTTTGGCCTATTGCGGATTGGAAACCGGAGTAAAGGACCGCGTTTCGTATGTGTTGCAACAAGATAAGATTCGGCTTGTGCTCACCTCCGCCCTCACACCCGATGGCCCCATCAATGCGCATGTCAACGCGCATGGTGATGGCGTAAAGGTTATCGCCTTATGGGTTGACGACGCTACCAAAAGTTGGGAAGAAACCACTTCACGCGGCGGGGAAAGTTGCTTGAAACCGGAAACACATGTTGACGATCACGGAAGTGTGGTTCTTTCAGGAATCCATACCTATGGAGAGACACTGCACGTTTTTGTTGAGCGCAAGAATTACAGCGGGATTTTTCTACCCGGCTACAAAGCGTGGAACCCCTCATACAAGGCCCCTGAAGTCGGGTTAAAATTCGTCGACCACATGGTGGGCAATGTTGGATGGAATGAAATGAATAAATGGTGCGAGTTCTATGCAAAAGTGATGGGTTTCGCACAATTGGTTTCTTTCGATGATAAGGACATCTCCACCGACTATACAGCCCTCATGAGCAAGGTAATGAGCAATGGTAATGGCCGTATCAAGTTTCCAATAAACGAACCCGCAAGCGGAAAAAAGAAATCACAAATTGAAGAATACATCGATTTTTACAATGGTGCAGGCGTACAACACATTGCTGTAGCCACCGAAAACATCGTTGAAACGGTTACAGCTTTAAAAGCACGCGGTGTCGAGTTTTTATATGTGCCCGAAACCTATTACGACGATGTGTTGGATCGAGTGGGTAAAATCGACGAAGATCTGGCCCCACTTAAAAAACTCGGCATCCTCATAGACCGCGACGATGAGGGATATCTGCTGCAGTTGTTTACCAAACCTGTACTCGATCGGCCTACGATGTTTTTCGAAATTATTCAGCGCAAAGGAGCCAAGAGCTTCGGCAAAGGAAACTTCAAAGCTCTTTTCGAAGCTATCGAGCGCGAACAGGAATTGAGGGGAACACTCTAATTTTAAATTCTCGCTCTTTAGCAATTAGGGATATAAAGACGCGCGTCGGTGTCTTCTCCTTTGTGAAGGAGCTGGGTTTGATTGCGACGGCATCAGCATTCGATCTGAACTTTCGCATTGCACGCGTGTATTAATGCGTACAGTAATTAATTTCGCGACCGCATGAATACCACCGTTTCCATGAGTTATGTGATGATTGGCGTAATGCTTTTGCTCGCCGTCACATGCCTGTTTGCAGATTCTGCTCGGGAATGGTTGCCGGGTAATCGCCGGTTCGTGATGGCCGGTGTGCTGGTGGTATACACAGGTGTTCGCTGGTATCGATTGCAGGCATTTAAAAAACGATTAAATGAGGAGCAACATGATTCGCAATAGCATACAACCCATTGCTCTTGCATGCTTGCTGTTTTTCTCCTGCAATGTCGCGCAAGACAAGTCGAAAGAGTCTATTACCTCAGGGGTGCTGAAACTAGGTGTCGATGAGTCATATTCATTGCTCATGGACACGCAGGTTTTTACCTACTCGCACCTCAACAAATACGCATCTATTCAGAGCACCATTGCACCGGAGTCCGAAATAGTTCGCCAACTCATTGCTGACAGCATTCAATCCGCCGTCATTGGTCGCGCTCTTTCTGAAGAGGAGCTCGCATTTTTCA